>JADDPM010000147.1 GCA_016781885.1 Rubrobacter sp. | reverse complement strand
ACCGGCCTCCCGAACGGGACGCTCCTCAAGAAGCGCCTGTCTCGCGCAATAGAGCAGGCCAAGCACAACCCCGGCTACACTTTCGCCGTGCTCTTCTTGGACCTCGACCGCTTCAAGAACGTCAATGATTCTTTAGGGCACAGCATAGGCGACCTGCTCCTCAAGGAGATCGCCCACAGGCTGCGGTCCAACGTACAAAGAGAAGACATGGTGGCGCGCCTCGGGGGCGATGAGTTTGTGTTGCTGCTCGAGAACGTGGGCGAGTCGGAGAACGTGGCCGAAGTCGCACAGCGCCTCCAAAGCGTGCTTCGGACCCCGTTCAAGCTCTACGGGCACGAGCTCTTCACCACCGCGAGCATAGGGGTCGTGATGGGATCGCCCGCTTACGACGAGCCCGAGGAGCTTTTGCGAGACGCGGACACGGCCATGTACCACGCGAAGGAGAGCGGCAAGGCACGCCACGCGGTCTTCAGCACCACGATGCGCACTCGAGCCATCTCGCTGCTGAGGCTGGAGACGGACCTCAGGCGCGCCGTCGAGCAGGGCGAGTTCGCGGTCTACTATCAGCCGGTGGTGTGGATGGCGAGCGGCAGGGTCTCGGGGTTCGAGGCGCTGCTGCGCTGGCAGCACCCGGAGAGGGGCCTCGTGGCGCCGGGGAATTTTATCCCACTCGCAGAGGAGACGGGGCTCATCTTCCCGTTAGGCCTCTTCGTCCTGCGCGAAGCCTGCCGACAAGCGGCGCTGTGGCGCTCCCGTTTCCCCGAACATCGTCCCCTGACCATGAGCGTCAACGTTTCGGTCGCCCAACTCGCCCACCCGAACCTGGCAGACCTAGTCGCCGAGACGCTTGAGGAAACGGGCCTCGACGGGCGCGACCTCGCGCTCGAGATCACCGAGAGCACGATCATGCGCAACGAAGAGGCGGCGTCTGCGGCATTCTCCCAGCTCAAGCAACTGGGCGTGCGGATATACGTGGATGACTTCGGCACCGGTCATTCTTCTTTGGCGTCACTCCACCGCTACCCCGTGGACGCCTTGAAGATCGATCGCTCCTTCGTCGGAAGGATGGGAGCCGAAGGGCAGAGAGCCGACGTTGTTCACACCATCGCCACCCTCGCCCACCAGCTCGGGATGGGAATCATAGCCGAGGGCGTCGGCACCCTTGAGCAGCTCGAGCAGCTGCGGGAGATGGGTTGCGACAGCGCGCAGGGCTACCTGTTCTCGAGGCCAGTAACTAGCGAAGCGGCCGAAGCTATCTTAGCTGCCGGACCGAGCTGGTAGGGAACCGGGCGGCGTCCTAATCCGCTCTATAAAACCGACTATAGGGTCCGCGCCCCCCCAGCCGTCTGCCTCTCGATTTCACTTCGGTAGCGCGCCGCCTCGCGCGACCAGTCGAGATTCCCCCGCATCCGAGCCTGCAAAACGGCTACGTAGCGCCCCAAGTGCTCGTCCACTACTGCCTCGAAGGACGGCAGGCGTGACGAGAGGCTCACGAATGTCCGAACCTCGGCATCGTGCATACGGGCCACCCGGTCGACAGCTTCCTGCAAGCCGAGGTCTTCGGCGCGGGCCATAACCATGACCAGGTTATGCACGTCACCGCTGGCAAGCTCCTTCTTCAGGGAGGCCAAATCGTTTGCCCAGCAAACGACGCGGTGGGAGGCAACGGTGAGACGCCTCACCGTTGGATGTTCCCTCGCCCCTCCGAAGAGGCGGGCCTCCCCGGCGAACTCGATCAGCTCGTCATCTATCTCGAGTCCCGCGGTGAGCGGCCTCAGCTGACGTAGGCGTCCGGGTCTGGCACGATGCCCCGGGCGCGGTTGGTCGCCTCCCAGGCCGTCGAATCGAAGTGACTCTCGACGCTATGCGCGAACCGTCGCATCCACGCCGGGCCCGGCGCCCGGGAGTCAAGCCGGTCCCGCAGGTCGCTGAGCGCGTGGATCGACAGCTCGTCGCGTCTCGTCGGTTCGTCGCCGCCCAATACTTCGAGCGACCTACGCTCGTCGTCGAACAGTTGACCAGGACGCCATCCGACCTCCGACTCGTCACGACGATCGTCCTGAAGGAACATCCAGGCGTAGAAGTCGGAGATCAGACGCAGTTCCTCGCGTCGCGCGAAGGGATGGCACCTGGCGGCGAGTTCGCTGCTTGCGGCTCCCCGAAGCACCTTACGGGACGACTCATAAGTTAGAAGCCCAAAGGACGATGCCCACCGCAGAGTTTCCTCCCGAACGTCCTCAGCATGAGCGTTCACGACCGAGGCGAAAGGGCAACGGAGATCGGGTACAACGAACTGCTCTGCCGGAACTTTCCTTTCCAAATCCCCCTCCTCGGCGGCTCGGTCTGAACGACCCTGCGTTGCAGATGACCACCGCCATGCCTTCTTTGGCACCCTAAGCTCGCACATCCGCGCGGCAAGCACAAGATGAAGCATGCTCAACCTGACGTAGGTTACGCTTGACCCGAAGCTATCTAACAGCTTTACCCCAGCTCACTAAAGGTCAAGTTGAAGGCTTACCTCATGTCCATTGTATAGAGTTGAGCCGTCCCCAATGCCCTGTACCAATGCGCTGTAAAACGTTCGGAAAGGAGTGTATGAGCAGCCCGGCAACACTCATCCAACACGAAGACCGCCGGCACGCCTAGGAACTGGTGAAGCTTGCTCGCAAACCGACGGTTGCCAACAAGGATCTATAGAGAAAGTATCCAGCGTGGGACCACAAATCGGGGACCTCATACGCTGCCCGCAGGGCATCACGATGACGGCCTGCGCTAAGCTAGGCGAAAAAGCGCCTGAGCGCGCGGCGGTGCGCTGCGAGAGAAGAGGTGCGGCGACCGTGAGTAACACATTCTATGTATGTCACGGATGAGCTGCGTACATCCTTGTGAATTCGAGCAGGACGTAGGACGATACCGGACATCGGTTCGGCGCCGCGCAGGTTGTTTCTTCTGATCTCCGGCGGCTACCTGACCTTCTTCTGGACGTTCTTCGCGTCTGCCTTCACCTCTATATTTCCGTTACGTACTCTGGTGTGGTAGTGGGATTGGGGGAATACGGCCGGACCGTCTATGGCCTGGCCGGTACACAGGTCGAAGCGGGACTTGTGCCAGGGACAGACGACGGTATCGCCCTCGCGTTCGCCCTCCTGGAGCGGACCGCTAAAGTGGTTGCAGGTGGCGGCGATAGCGCAGATCTTACCTCCCTGTGCCCGGCTGAGGAGGATCCCGACACCGCCTACCTCCACCCGGCGCATACCGGAGTCGGAGAGCTCGCTCTCCTCCAGTACGGGAACATACTCGTCGGGCCCATCCTGCTCGAAGACGTTGCGGTTGACCCTGAGCCCGTAGTTGTAGGAGAGCTCCCCGCCGAGGTGGGCGGCGGCGCCGTTGATGGAGAACCCGGTCAAAAACGCAAGGCGTCCGGCGCTGCGGCTCCCCTTCGCCCTCAGGGCCAGTGAGGCTATGTTCAGGGTGAGCCCGGCGGTGTTGAGTAAACCGTGGGCCACGCCCATCCGACGCGAGCCGCCTGAGAGGTACCGCCAGTCCGAGAGGCCGGTGACCGCCGCGGCGATGGCGCCCACTATCCCCAGCGCGAGCGTCGCGTCCGCCGCGTTCCGTGCGGCCTTCGAATCCGTTGCAGCGTCCAGCCCGTCGAAGACCAGGGTCGCGGTCCACGATCCGATAGGCACGTCTGTAAGGACCGGGTGCAACGGTACCTCGAACCACACGCCGTCCAGGACGTCGCGGAGCGTAGTACCTCCTCTATCTATGACCTCCCGCACTTTGGGCTGTGTCTTTTCGGCGACGCCATCCAGCCAGGGCAGCCGGTCGACGACGCGTTCGCTGATCGTGGATCCCATACTCCTCCTTTCCTCGCTCTGGAGAGTTTACCCGCTCTCCGGGTTAGGGAACCTGCCCGTCCTGGAGCGCGGAGCGGCCTCGTCCGTGAAAACCCTCGCGGAGAGAGCACCGCCTCACAGCACCCGAGTCGCAAGCGCTCCACCGTTCCTCGAGCATCGATTCGCAAACCTCTACGCGACGTTCAGCTTTATTGAGCCAGGAGAGGTTCCGAGTGTAGGCGCGTCCGGTCTCCCCCAGCTGAACGCGGCTGGGGGCGTCGGCAAGCAGCCTGAGGAGCGCGAAGGAGATACCGGGTGTATCTCTGCTGCCCACTAGCCGCAAAAGCCTGCCGTCTGTGAGGGCGGGCGACGGTGGGTCCGGACAGGTGGCGACGACGGGGGGCCATGCGTGAAAATGGTGATCAGGCCTCCGCTCTTGCGGGTGACGCCCTCGTTGAACGGCAGCACCCCTACGTCAGTACCCGAGAGTAGCCGGGAGGCGTCCTCTTCCGACACATACCCGGTCATCCCCACGCGGCCTTCGAGACTCAGTTCTTCGATGAGTGACCGGAGCTTGTTCCGGTACCACGCCGCCTCGTCCGCGCACAGGACCATACTCTCTATACCGCCGATTAGGAGCAAACGAGCTTTGGCCTGCTCTGAGCACCTCTATGCCCTTGACGGGATGGAGAAAGCCGAAGCAGGCGAGGGGCCAGCCACGGGAGGCGTACGGTGATGGCGGTCTCGGCGTGGGTGTTCGTCGTGAGCAAGGCGTCCCTCCCGGTGAGCAGGAAGCCGTCCTCCCGGTCCCACCGGCAGCGACGTTGTCCCCATATATTTCGGCGCCTCGACGGCTTTAGGGGGTACGCTGCGTGGCTCCCACTCCCACCATCCGTACTCGTGGACCCTGGTGGCGCGCAGGAGCGGCGGCGAAAATAGTCAAAACGAGGGAGGAGACGCCGTATTCATCGAGTGCCGCGCGCAGTGCTCTGTGTAGTGGGCACGCCGCAGCGCTCCGGCCTGTACGTGCCCGCCACCATTGC
>JADDPM010000304.1 GCA_016781885.1 Rubrobacter sp. | reverse complement strand
TCGGATAAGTTATGCTTATCCGACGTTAGAAAAGCAAGGTATGCAAGCCCGACTCTTTGCCAGAGTCCCAAAAACCTTCGTGGAAGTACAAATCTGGACTTCCCGATTGGGACGGATTTCCGGGACGGCCCAGGGACCATTTGGGACACCTTATCGAGACGGCGCGGCGAATTCCCGAAACCGAGCGATTTTTAGACGGCAGGCCTTCGTGCAGGACGCCGTCTCAGAGAGAAGGCCGACGCCGATCGCGGCGCGGGCCCAATAACCCGTCGGCGTGGGCCCCGTTTCGCAGGCGACCCAAACGGAGGGTTGTCTTCCGTTGGATCTCGTGTGATACTTTAAATAACTGTATGTTACAAATAGCGTACATTGTAACAGAGCGTGGTATCAAGCGATCCCTCCAAGAGTTACAAGCGAGAAACGGAGGGAAGGTAGGTTGGCTTTGGAGCGTCGTGGCGTGGTATGGGCCGGCGTTGTGCTCGTTCTAGTGGTCCTCGCTTATGTGGTGCCCTACACGCTGCTCGCGGAGGTAGATCGATGGTACGGCGGCTTCCTTTTTTGGACGGTGTTTGGGCTGGTGGTCATAGTAGCGATCTGGGCGATGACGAGGAGCTGGAGGGACTGAGATGAGCGTCGGGCTCGTCTGGGCGGCGGTGGTTATCTACGTCTTGGTAGCGACCAGCGTGGCATTACTGGCGCGGGGCGGGCGAGGCGGCTTGGGCAGCATGGCGGACTACTTTCTCTGGAACCGCTCGATGGGCGGGGTGCTGGCCGCTTTGAGTTACGCGGCGACGACCTACAGCGCGTTCATGCTGGTGGGGCTTGCGGGCCTCACGTACGCGGGTGGGGTCGGGGCCTTAGGGTTCGAGATGGTGTACTTCTCCGGACTCGTGCTGGTGGCGTTCTTCGGTCCGCGGTTCCTTTTGGCGGGTAAGAGGTTCGGGTACGTGACGCCGTCTGAGATGCTGGGGGACAGGTACGAGAGCCGGGCGGTGGCCGTGGTGGTGGCCTTGGCGAGCTGCGTGTTCCTGATCCCCTACAGCGCGGTGCAGCTGGCCGGGATCGGCTACCTCTTGGAGGGGGCTACCGACGGCGCCATCTCGTTCACGGTCGGGACCCTGATCGCAACGGCGCTCGCCATCACGTTTGCGCTGTTGGCCGGGATCCGCTCGGTGGCCTGGACGGACGCGTTGCAGATGGTGATTATGATCTTCAGC
>JADDPM010000303.1 GCA_016781885.1 Rubrobacter sp. | reverse complement strand
TCGGCCTCCACGGTGACCTCATAGGTTTTCACCCGCGTCTTGTGTGGATTGAAGACGCTACGGCCCGTGGTGATGTCGAATTCCCAGCCATGCCAGGGGCAGCGCAGGATCTCGCCCTCGCGCGCCCAAGCGTACTCGCCCGGCTTACCCGGCATGGCCGTGCCCTTTATGGCGCCCCGGCACAAGGGCGCCGCCTGGTGCGGACAGGAGTTGCGCAGCGCATAGAACCGCCCATGCACGTTGAATACGCCTATCGAGCGCCCCTCCGCCTCCACAATCTTGCGCTGTCCGGGCGGTAGCTCGCTCATCCGTGCAACGACGTGTCTCCCCATCTACGCCGGGAGGCCGTAGAACGAGCGGGCGTTGCTGGAAAAGATGCGCTCGCGGAGCCCTTCGGGCAGCTTCGGGAAGGCGTGGGTTGGGGAGTCGAAGTCCCAGTGTGGGTAGTCGCTAGAGAACATAAGGACGCGACCCGCATCCATTGCCTCGAATATGTTCAGCAGGTGCTTGTCCGAGGCAGGGCGCTCCAGCGGCTGGGTGGTGAGGCGCAGGTGGTCCCCGAGGTACTCGCTAGGAGCTCTGGTGAGCCACGGTACCTCCGAGCGCAGGGCCTTCCACTCGGCGTCCAGACGCCACATCAGGGCGGGCAGCCACGAGACGCCCCCTTCAACCATAACGACCCGAAAACCCGGGAAGCGCTCGAATACCCCCTCGGTGATGAAGCTCACTAGGTGCGCCTGGAAACCTAAGCTCAGGCAAGTGTGCCACTCGATGTAGTGCGTGGGGTAGCCGGGGCCGGGCTGAACGTTGATGCCCATGCCGTCCGTCCCAGGATGGATGGCTAGGGGCAGCCCGTGGCGCTCGCAAGCCTCGTAGATCGGGTAGTAGTTGCGCTGACCGAACGGTGCGCGGGCGCCGGAGTCCGTCATTACCTGCACGAAGTGCGGGTGACCCGCCCAGCGCTCGATCTCGCGCGCAGCCGCCTGAGGATCCTGGTGCGCTATGGTGATCGAACCCTTGAACACCCCGTCGTGGTTGTACTTCTCCAGCCACGTGTCCGCCAACCAGTCATTGAACGCTGCAGCTATCGCGGTGCCGAAGTCTGGGTCGGGGTGCAGGTTGCAGAACGCACGCGGCAGCAGCACCGCGTAAGCCACGCCGTACTCTTCTATGAGCTGCTCGCGCAAGAAATCCGGGTTGGAGCCCGGAGGAGCTCCGTCTGGTGGTGTGCTGTCGAGCCGGGTGGTGTGCATGGGGTTGCTGAAAAAGCCGCGCCCGCCGCCCTTATAGAGGTCCCGCCAAGGCATCGGCATGTGTTGCTTGATGTCTTCTGCGCCGCGGGGAGAAGGATGTACGTCACAGTCCACGATGC
>JADDPM010000302.1 GCA_016781885.1 Rubrobacter sp. | reverse complement strand
CTCGTAGATCATGTTCTGAAACGCGGTCGCGAGATGCACCTCAATCGCGTTCGCCTCGGCGAACCGGTTGAATGCCTCCTCAGGCAGAGTCGACGCTCCATGCTGGACCGCGCCACCAAGCCCATACTCGTCGCGCGCCGCCTGGGACAGTGCCGCCAGCGTGGCGAAGTCGACGCTTACATCGGCGATGGAGCCGTCCGCAAGTGGGACGCCCCCGTGGCTGGTGCCCGTCTGGACGCTGATCTTGCTGATTCCTGGGAGGTCCCGGCCGGCCGCCTCTCCAGCCTGTCTCAGTGCCGGCACGTACCCCTCCATGAAGGCGTGCAAATCCTCGACCGTGCTGTTCTCTTTGCCCACCTCGCCAATCTCGCCGCCAACCGAAACCGTCGCTCCCGGCGGCTCGATTTCGCGGATGAACGCCGTCAACTCGGCCGTGTGGCGGAAGTTGATCTCCTGCTGTTCAGCCAGCGTCGGGAGGGAGATATCCACCAGCGTCGAAGCATCAATGTCGATGTTGTAGAAGCCTGCCTCGATCGCTTCCCGCGCTAAGTCCCGAACCGCCTGAATTTCCGCCGCCGCGTCCTTGGCGTACTTCCCGGCGTTCGCTTGAAAGTGATCTCCCTGGATGAAGACCGGACCTTGATGCCCCTCCTTGATCGCCGCTGCCAGTGCCGCTGTCGCGTACTCCTCTGGGCGTTGATCGGTGTACCCCATCTCCGAGCGAGCGATCTCAAAGAGCACGATCTTGTTGTCCGTGGTCTTCGCAGCCCGAAAGATCGTGCGCATGACGTCGTACGTCAGGCCGCGGACATTGATGGCGGGGGCTGTGGCATGGGCATAAGCACCTTTACCGCCAGCGATATAGAGCTCGTGAATTGAGGCCGGAAAAGCGCCAAGCACGGCCGCTGCCGACCGGATCAGCCAGCGGCTCGTGGCCTTGACCGACTCGTCCCCGAACACGGCGCTGTAGACCAGGCGGTCGACCAGGTGCTCGCGGAAGGCTGCCGCGTCCTGCACGTCAAGTCCGTCGTCATACGGGGCGACGATGCCATCCATGGCTCGGCGAAGTTGGGCGAGATCAGCGAAGGGCATCGGCGTCATTGGAGCTCCTCTTGGTCACGAATCCCTACGTGACTCCGCCTCACCGGGGAGCGCACTGGGGGCGCAACGAATACGACAACGCCCCGCGGGCGCCGGTATTCTACCGGACAGGTTCCCGCGGGGCGTTGCCCCGGTTATCCCGTTTTGGGGGCCAGGGACGACCTAAGCCTGACCCGATATCCCCAGGATCTACTGGACGGTGAGGGTTCCAACCATCCCAGCGGGCGCATGCCCCGGGATGTTGCAGATGAACTCATACGTTCCCGGCTTCGCATCCTCCGGAATCGTCGCCGTCACCGTCTCCCCCACCGGCATGT
>JADDPM010000048.1 GCA_016781885.1 Rubrobacter sp. | reverse complement strand
GCCGCCGGTGGCGCAGGCGAGAACCGGGCACTGGGTCGGGCCCCTCGCTCCCAGGGCTATCGCGAGCTGGCCAGCGGCCATATTCGGGACCATCATGGTGATGAGGAAGGGGCTGACGCGCCCAGGTCCCTTCTCGTGCAGCGCCTGGTACTCCCGCTCCCACGTCGAGAGCCCCCCGATGCCGGTTCCGAGCACTATCGCTACCCGGTCCGGCGTCTTCTGGATCGTCTCGGAGATCCCCGCGTCCTCGACGGCCTGGAGCCCCGCCGCCACACCCAGTTGGGCGAAGCGGTCCATCCGACGGGCATCTTTCTTCTTTATGAAGTCCGTCGGGTCGAAGCCCCAGCACTCGCCCGCGATGTGCGAGGGGAAGGGCGAGGGATCGAAGAGCGTTATCTCGCCGATGCCGCTCTTGCCGTGCAGCGCCGCGTCCCAGAAATTCTCAGCACCGGTGCCCAGAGGCGTAACCGCTCCCAGGCCCGTGACGAAGGCGTGCCCTCTGCCGTCTGGCGGAGCGTCCGTCACGCCGCCTGATGCTCCGAAACGTACTCCACGGCCTCCTCGACAGTGGTGATCTTCTCGGCCTCCTCGTCCGGGATCTCCATCCCGAACTGCTCTTCAAGCTCCATAATAAGCTCCACGAGGTCTAGAGAGTCCGCCTCCAGATCCTCCCGGAAGGAGGCCTCCGGCGTCACGTCGCCCTCGTCCACCCCGAGCCTGTCGGCGGTGATCTCCTTGATCTTCTCCAGTATCTCGTCCCGTCCCATATCACGTCTCCTTACGAGTATTACGACCTCCCAATGAGTATCTCCACGCGCTCCCGCCCGCGAGATAGCGCGTAGTGTAGCGCAAATCGCCCCTACTGCATAACCATCCCGCCATCCACCGCTATCGTCTGCCCGGTGATGTAGGCTGCACAGTCACCCGCGAGGAACGCGACGGCCTCGGCGATCTCCTCCGGCTCCCCGAACCTGCTCGCCGGAACCTGACCGAGGATCTGCTCCTTCACGCTCCCCGGCAGCCCCCCAGTGAGCTCCGTCTCGACGTACCCCGGCGCGACCACGTTGGCCGTAATGCCACGGTTTGCGACCTCTCGCGCCGTGCTCTTGGTGAAGCCGATGATGCCAGCCTTGGATGCAGCGTAGTTTGCCTGCCCCGCGTTCCCGAGTAACCCGACGACCGAGGAGATGTTGACGATCCTCCCCCACCGCGCCCGCACCATGCCCCGCATAACCGCACGCGTACACAGGTACGTACCCTTCAGGTTCGTCGCGAGCACCTCGTCGAACTCCACGTCCTTCATCCGCATGAGGATATTGTCACGCGTCGTCCCGGCGTTGTTGACCAGGATCTCTACCGGCCCGAAGGCTTCGCCCACGCCCTTCACCAGCGCCTCGACGTCCGCGGCCTCGGCCACGTCGCTCTTTATGGCTTCACACTCCGCGCCGGCCTCGCGGACCAGCTTCCGCGTCTCCTGGGCGGCCGCGTCGTTGGAGCGGTAGGAGATGGCGACCTTCGCTCCTTCTCTGGCGAGCCTGACGGCGATGGCGCGCCCTATCCCGCGACCGCCGCCTGTTACCAGGGCTACCCGTCCCTTCACTACTCCCCCTCCACCCTCTCGGCGAACGCGAACATCAGGTCCGCCTCGCAGACGCGCTCGCCGTTGACCGTCGTAGCGCCCCTGCCGCGTCCCACGCTGCCCTTGAGGCGTGAGATCTCCACCTCCATCCTCAGCACGTCCCCCGGTATGACCTGCCGCCGGAACCTGACACCGTCTATCCCCGCGAAGAGCGCGAGCTTGCCGCGAAACTCCTCCTTCATCATCACCCCGACCGCCCCGACCTGCGCCATCGCCTCGACGATGAGTACGCCCGGCATCACCGGGTAGTCCGGGAAGTGGCCCTCGAAGAACGGCTCGTTCTGCGTGACGTTCTTTATGCCTAACGCTCGCACCCCGGGCTCTATCTCCTCGATCCTGTCCACCAGCAAAAACGGGTAGCGATGCGGTATGAGCTCGCGTATCGTCGCCGGCCCGAGCGGCGCCTTCATACGAGAACCTCCTTCGCCGCCCGCCCCTTCATCTCCACGTCGCGAAAGTCCCTTAGCATCCTGATGAGCGTTCCTCCTCCGGCCTCGACGACCTCCTCGGCCCCTAGAGACGCGAGCCTCTCGACAACCGCGACCCACCGCACCGGGGAAAGCATTTGGTCCCGGAGAGCTAGGCGCACGTCGTCGGATTTCGCCAATATTCCGCCGTCCATTCCACTTATCATCGGTATCCTCGGGTCCTCTAGCGTTACCGTCGCCAGGAGCCCGTCCATCTGTATCGCGGCCGCCTGCATGAGGGGAGAGTGGAACGCACCCGTGACGTCCAGCTTTCGCTTCTTCCCGCCGACGCGCCCCGCGACCTCTTCGAGGGCGTCTTCTTCGCCGGAGATCACCGTCTGCCGCGGGCTGTTGAAGTTGGCCGCAACGACGGTACCCCCAGCCTGGTCTACAGCCTCCACGACCTCCCGCGTGCCGACCCCGAGGATCGCCGTCATGCCGCCGGGACTCTCCGCGGACGCCTCGCTCATCAACCGGTCCCTCTCCGCCACGAGCCTGACCGCGTCCTCGAGCCCTAGAGAACCGGCCGCGTAGGCTGCCGCGTACTCGCCTAGCGAGTGCCCGGCGACGACGTCCGGCTCGACACCGCTCTCCCTGAGCCTATGTAAGGTATCTACCGAACTCGCAAAGACGGAGAGCTGGTAGGGGACCTCTCCGCTACCGGCAGCATGGCCGTTGACAGCCTTTCGGACCTCAGGGTCGGAGATCTCGCCGCCCGCCGTGCCCTGACCGGGGAATACGATGGCCAACCTCAACGCCAAAAGCCCTCCCTAGATCCTGTAAAGGTTCGCCGCCCACGTTAGGCCCGAACCAAAACCTACCGTGACTACGTACCGCCCCGGCTCGAAGTCCGTATATATATCAGGATAAGAGATCGGGATGCTCCCCGCCGACGTGTTCCCGTACCGGTCCAAATTCACTACTACCCTCTCCTCCGGTATTCGCATCTTCCTTATCGCTGCTTGTATTATGCGTGCATTTGCCTGGTGGGGGATGACGTATTGGACTTCGTCGGGGTGTACATCGTTGCGGGCGAGGAGTTTCTCTACCATCTCCGGGAAGATTCTTACAGCGAACTTGAAGACTTCGCGGCCGTTCTGGTAGAGCTTCTCTTCGGCGCCGGGGTGGCCGGCGCGCAGGAGCGGCGCCATCCGGCCGTCGGCGCCCAGGATATGGTCCACGAAGCCGGACTCGCCGTCGCCCTTTTCGAGGACTACCGCGCCGGCGCCGTCGGCGAAGAGGACGGCCGTGGAGCGTTCGTTCTGGTCCACGATCTTGGTCATCGCGTCCGCCCCGATGAGCAGCACGCGCCGGGCCGCTCCTCCCCTTAGCATCGAGCTCGCCACGTTGGCAGCGTACGAGTAGCCGGCGCACGCCGCCGCCACGTCGAAGGCTCCAACCCCGGGGGCGCCTATAGCCTCGCCTACGAGGCAGGCCACGCTCGGCATCGACTCGGGCGCGGTAGAGGTGGCGCAGAGAATCAGGTCTATCTCCTCGCCCTCGACGCCCGCGTGTGCGAGCGCCGCCTTCGAAGCGTCGGCGGCCAGGGTGACGCAGTCTTCGCCTTCGGCGACGAAGCGACGCTCCCTGATGCCGGTCCGCTCCGTCACCCAGGCGTCGTCGGTCTCGAGCGTCTTCTCGAGGTCCTTGTTCGTGACTACGCGCGAGCCCAGGGCGCGCCCGACGCCAAGCATCTTGCCTACGGCTTGGCTCAAACCGCGTCCCCCTTCACCTGTTCCTGGGCGACGGCGAGCTCCCTCTCGGAGTCCTCGGCGAGGCCGGGTCCGGAGCGTACCAGACCGACGAGCGCGTTCTCGACGCCCCTGGCGCGCGAGTTGCCGTGGCCGATGACCACCGGGCCGCGTACGCCGAGCAGGAAAGAGCCACCGTAGTTCTCGGGGTCCACGCGGTCACGGAGGGCGAGGAGGCGCGGGCGGAGTACGACGCCGGCGAGCCTGGTCGCGGTCGAGGCGGTGACGGCGCCGCGGACCATGCCCAGTATCTCACGAGCGACGCCCTCGGCGGTCTTGAGGACGACGTTCCCCGTAAAGCCGTCGGTCACGAGCACGTCGGCTACGCCACGACCGATCTCCCTACCCTCGACGTTGCCGGCGAAACGGACGCGATCCGAGGTAGCGAGCATGCGGTGAGCCTCTTTAGCAAGGTCATCGCCTTTACCTGGCTCTTCGCCGACGTTGACCAGGCCAACCCTCGGATCGCTTATGTCGAGATACTTTCGCGCGAACACGCCGCCAAGGATAGCGAAATTCAGAAGGTCTTGCGGCCTGCACGAGACGGTAGCCCCAACGTCCAACAACAACGCGGGCGCATCGAACGGAAGCATCGTGGCGATCGCCGGCCTCCGACAGCCTTTGAGACGTCCGACCAGGAGCAGCGCCGCCGCCACGGAGGCCCCCGTACTCCCCGCCGAGAAGAAAGCCTCCGCCTCTCCCTCCCGCACCATTCGCGCCGCGACCGCCACACTGGAGTCCGGCCGGGCTCGCAAAGAGACGGCGGGATCTTCACCCATCCCTATAACGCCGCGAGCTTCACGCAGGGAAACGTTGGCCGGGGCGTCTCTCAGCACCGGTCTTATTACCGCTTCGTCCCCGACGAGGATGAGCTCATCGCCGGGCAATCTCTTAGCAGCCGCCAGAGCGCCGGCGACTATTTCGCCGGGCGCGTTATCCCCTCCGAGGGCGTCTACCGCTATGCGCACGTAAGAGGCTCCGCGGCGGGGTTGCGGGACGGCTCCGCTACTCGGTTATCTCCACGGCGACCGCGGTATGTCCCTTGTAGTACCCACAGTTGCGACAGACCCGGTGCGGGACGTGCGGCTCGCCGCAGTTCGGGCACGACACCAGGCTCGGGCCCTTTATGGCGTGATGCGCCCGCCGCTGGTCACGCCTGGCCTGCGACGTCTTCTTCTTTGGTACCGCCATGACTTACCTCCCTGGGTTGATGGTTCGAATTGGACGATTATAAGGCTAGAAGCCCGAGGCGAAGAGGTTGCCGAGACCCCGCCAGCGCGGGTCGATCCCGTCCCCCTCCGATTCTGGCTTTACTGGTTGGGTACCCGGGCAGAAAACCTGCATGGGGACCTCGCTCGGGAGCGCCTCCATCGCGTAGCGCGAGACGTTCAACTCCCAGTCCTCTACGTACAGCTCCGGGTCGTTCGGCCCCACGAGGAACTCCGACTCGCCGAACCCGAGCGCAAGCTCCAGAGGTTCCAGCGTCCGGTCGCAGGTGGTCGAGACCTTGCAGACCACCTCGAAGTCGAGGAACAGACCCTCGGTGAGCTGCGTAACTCGTACACGCGTCTCGGCGTTCGTAACCTCGTGGTGGCGACCGTAGAGGTCGAATGACGGCAAGTCGAAAGTGGCCGTGCGCTCGTGAGTTTCTCCCACGCCCAGGCCAAGGCGTTTCACTTTGATCAGCTTGTCCATGCCTTTATTCTACTACCGTTCTTCTACTACTCGTCCGGGACGCCTTGCAGCTTGGAGCGGCCGCGCTGGACGGCTTCTAGCAGGCGGGCGAGATTGTCTTCAAGGTTCGCGAGGACCTCGTCGGCGTAGTCCTCAGCGCCGAGACGTATCTCACGTTCGCGGCGTCGCGAGTCTTCCATGATCTCCGAGCTGCGCTTCTCGGCCCGCTTCAGAACCTCTTCTTCGGAGGTGATCTTCTCGGCCTCTTCCTGGGCGCCGCGGATTATGCGGTCGCTCTCGCTGCGCGCCTCGTCGAGCATCGCCTGGCGCTCCTTGACGATCCAACGCGCCTGCTTGAGCTCCTCTGGGATAGTCTGGCGCATCTGGTCTATGACGTCGAAGGTGGCGTCGCGGTCGATCATCGCCGTATTGCCGAAGCCTGGGAAGCTCCTCGCTTCCTCGACCAACTCTTCTAACCTATCTATAAGCACCAGTACGTCCATATAATCATTCTACCCTTTGTCGCCGCCTACCGCAGCCTGCGCGTCCTCGCGCACGTACAACCGCTGCACGATCTCCAATATCTCCTCCGGGACTAGCCCGCGCACGCTCCCGCCGTAGTTGGCGATCTCACGCACCGCGCTCGACGAGAGGAAGCTGTGCTCCGCCGCCGCCATGATAAATACCGTCTCGAACTCCGGGTAGAGCCTCCGGTTGAGTTGCACCTGCTGGAACTCCGACTCGAAGTCCGAGCCCGCCCTCAAACCTTTGACCACCACCCTCGCCCCCTGCTCCCGCGCGAAGTTTACGAGCAGCCCCTCCATCACTTCGACAGAAACGTTCTCCAGGTCCGACATCACCTTCTCGATGAGCCGTGCCCGCTCCTCAGCGGAGAGCCGCGGCCTCTTTTTGAGGTTCGCTCCTACAGCGACTACGACGTGATCGTAGATCGCCGCCGCCCGGCGGATGATGTCGACGTGCCCGGCGGTCACCGGGTCGAAGCTGCCGGGACAGATAGCGATCTTCATCGTGGGCTGGATTCTTTCAAGGAAGGTTACGACTGTACCGCCGTAGCGACGGCTGGCCCCTTTCAATCTCTCGGTACTGTATGCGGGAGGCTGGCTGCCTTCGACTACGAGACGCCCGCTGGGGGTGAGCAGTGCCTCAAGACGTTCCAAGATGCTCCCGCTCTCCCTCGGCGAGATTCTATATGGCGGGTCAGCGAAGATCAAACGGAACACGCGCCCGCCTTCGACCAGCCGCTCCACAACCTCCCCAACGTCCCCCCGAACTACCTCCCCCCTCTCCCCGAACCCCGCCCGCTCGAGGTTCTCCACGACTGTACGCGCCGCCCTCCCGTTTTTCTCGACGAATACCGCCCTCTCACAACCCCGGCTCAGAGCTTCCATGCCAACAGCCCCCGTCCCCGCGTACAGGTCCAGAACCTCGCCGCCGTCGAAGAACTGGCCCAAAGAGTTGAAGATCGCCTCGCGCACCCGGTCAGAGGTCGGCCGAACCCCATCCGGCACCGGCCCGAGCCGGATACCGCGCGCCGAGCCCGCGATGATCCTCAAGCCAGACCTACTCGCGGAAGAGCCACTCGACATCCGCCCCGAGCAGATCCTTGACCTCGCGCCTCAAGGGCCGGTGCCGGGGTTTATTCAAAGTCGGGTCCGACGCGACGAGTTCGAAGGCCGCCCCCCGGGCCTCGATGAGCACCTCGATGTCGCGCAGGAGCTTCGCCACTTTCAGGTCCGGCATCCCGCTCTGCCGACTCCCGAAGAGCGTCCCCTCGCCCCGGATGGCAAGGTCCACCTCAGAGAGTCTGAAGCCGTCCTGGTACTCGCACAGGGCTTCCAGGCGCTTGCGCGAGTCGTCCGTCTTCGGTTCGCCCACCAGGAAGCATTTCGGGGGATGGAGGCCGCGGCAGACCCGACCGCGCAGTTGGTGGAGTTGTGAGAGGCCGAAACGCTCGGCGCCCTCGATCACGATCGCGCTCGCGTTCGGTACGTCTACCCCGACCTCGACGACGACCGTGGCGACGAGTACCTCTATCTCCCGGGCGCGGAAAGCGGCCATTACCTCACGCTTCTCGGCGGCCTTCATCCGGCCGTGCAGCAGGCCGACGCGCCTGTCGGGGAAGATCTCCTCGGCCAGCTCCTCGTAGAGCTCCTCCGCCGCCCGCACGTCCTCCAAAGCCTCGGACTCCTCGACGAGCGGGCAGATCGCGTACGCCTGCCGCCCCGCCTCCAACTCCGCCCGGATCGCCTCGTACGCCTCGTCTCTCTCCGCAACCTCGACCATACGCGTCTCCACGGGCTTGCGTCCGGGCGGAAGCTCGTCGAGGACCGAGACCTCGAGGTCACCATAGAGCGTGAGGGAGAGCGTGCGCGGGATCGGGGTGGCCGTCATGACGAGCGTGTCCGGGGTCGCACCCTTCTCCTTGAATACGGTACGCTGCCCGACCCCGAAGCGATGCTGCTCGTCCACGACCACGAGCGAGAGGTCGTCGAACTCGACGCCTCTCTGGATTAGGGCGTGCGTCCCGACCACGACGTGCGCCTCACCACTCCTTACCGCCTCCATAGCCGCCCTCCGCTCTTGGGCTCCCTGCGAGCCCGTGAGGAGTACGACGTTCACGGGAAGGTCCTTCAACGCCGTGGAGATGGAGATGAAGTGCTGCTCGGCGAGCACCTCGGTCGGAGCCATGATCGCACCCTGCCCCCCGGACTCGACGGCGGAGAGGAGAGCGGCGACGGCGACGACGGTCTTGCCACTCCCGACATCGCCCTGGAGGAGACGACGCATCGGGTTCTCCGAGCGCATACCTTCGAGGACCTCCCCGACCACACGCTCCTGCGCTCCGGTGAGTCCGAAGGGCAGACCTTTTAGGAACGGGTTGAGGAGGCGCCCGTCACCCCGGTGGCTCCGGCCGGACTCGCTCTTCTTCAGGCGTGCCTTGCGAGCCGCGAGCCCGGTCTGTATCAGGAAGAGCTCGTGGAAGACGAGCCGGCGTGTGGCCGTTTTGAGGCGCTCCTTGTCAACGGGGAAGTGAATCTCACGCATCGCATCGTGCAGGTTCGGCAGGCGGTGGCGGGCGAGTATCTCTGCCGGCAGGGGATCGAGAATGCGCCCGGCCTCGTCGAGCGCGCGGTGAACAAGGGTGCGCATCCTGCGCGCGTTTATGCCCTTGTTGACCGGATAGACCGGGACGAAACGCCCAGCGTGGGCACTCTCCCCGATAGTATCGGGGTCCTCAATGACCTCTATGCTCTTGGTGGAGATCTGGATCCCGTACTTACGCTGCACCTCACCCGAGACGACTACGCAGGTATCGGGCATGAGCTGATTCAGGAGCCAGCCCCGTCCCCAGACGGTCGCAGGTATGTAGCCAGTCCCGTCATAAAGTTGCACCGAGAGCCCCGGCGTCCGCCCCCGCACCGGCCGTCCCACGCCGCGCACGCTCACCACCCGACCCACGACCGTCGCCTTCTCCCCGACGCGCAGGTCGGAGATCTTTCTGACGTTGGAGAGGTCTTCGTGGCGTGAGGGGTAGTGCGAGACAAGGTCCGCGAGGGAGGTTACACCGAGATCCTTGAGAGTAGCGGCGATCCTGGGTCCGACACCGGGCAGTTCTGTGACGGGGATCGAACGTAGCTCCGGGAGGATCGTTCTACGCGGGAGAGCCAGGACAGTATCCTGGATCGGGGGGCTACCCTTCCGGGCCTCCTCCTTATATGTAGGCCACGCCATAGGCTCCCGGACCAACATGAGACCCGACCACGCCGCCGATCTCCGCTACGAAGCGGCCCTCTACCCGCAGCGACTCCCTGAGCTCGGCGAGAGGTTCCGGAGCATCGACGTGTCCATAGGCAAGCGTACGCCCGGCCTCGGCAGCGGGCCTCGCCTCCTCCAGTATGGCCGCCATCTGGCGCTTGCGACCACGGGTCCGTTTGAACGGGACTACCTCTCCGTTCTCCACGCTCAACACCGGACGTATGTCGAGCGCCGTCCCGAGGAGGCGTTGGGCACGCCCTATGCGCCCGCTCTTCTGCAGGTACTCAAGCGTACCGACCGCGAACAGGATGGTGCAGCGCCGGATCGCCAAGTCCACTGCTTGCCGCACCTCCTCGAAGGAACCGCCCTCATCGATCACGCGCAGCGCCTCCAGCAGTATGAGCCCCGACCCCATCTCGGCGGTCTTCATATCTACGACCTCGATAGGACGATCCACCATCCCGGCCGCCGTCACGGCGGAGTCGTAGGTACCGCTCAGCTTGCGCGAGAGCGTGAGCACCAGCACGTCGTCGTACGCGCTCAGGGATTCATACGCCTCGACGAACGCCCCGGCCGACGGCTGGGAGGTCGTCGGGAAGGCCGGCGACTCGCGGAGCTTCTCGTAGAACTCGGCGTTCGCGAGTTCGACCTTGTCCGTGTAGGTCTCCTCCGGCCCGAAGGAGAAGCTCAAAGGGACCGTCCGCACTTCGGGGCGCTCCTGTACCCCTTCGGCCAGGCTCGTCGTCGAGTCCGTGACGATAGCCGTCGTCACTACTCGGCCACCATCTGCAACGGGTACAACGGCTGGCCCCCGTCCCTGACCTCTACTACCAGGCCATCATCCAGTCCCCGTATGTCCTTAGCTATCTCCTCCGCCTCCGCCTCCCCGAGACCCTCCCCCCGGAGCAGCGTCACGAAGTCCACGCCTTCCTCGAGTATAATTTCGGCCAGAGAGAGCGCCACGTCGCTGACCACCTCCCCGACGGAGCGAAGCTCCCCGCCCAGGAGCCCGATATACTCACCTTCCCGCACCTCACGCCCCTCCACCCGGGCGTCCCGCACCGCCCTCGTAACCTCGGCGTACCGAAGGGCTTTCTCTATCTCGCACATCTCCGTGACGACGTCCTCTGGCTCCTCCTCCGCATCGTAGCCGACGAGGACCGCGAGCCCGCCCGCGATGCTCTTCGTCGGCACCACGTAGACCTCCGCCTCGACCAGCTCTCCAACGCTCCGGGCCGTCGGCACCACGTTCTTGTTGTTGGGGAGCAGGACCACGGCCGGCGCGTCGAGATCCTCCACGGCCCGCACGAAGTCCTCCGTGCTCGGGTTGGCCCCCTGCCCGCCCTCGACGACCACCGCGCCCGCGGACTCGAAGAGCTTGCGGTTGCCCTCTCCCCGGCTCGCAGCCACGACCCCTAGCCTCACCGCCGACCGCGAAGGAGCGGAAGCATCCTCCGCCCGAGCCCGGGTCTGAGCCTCCATGTCATCCACCTTCACCCCCGAGAGCCGACCAAAGCTCCCCGCATAGGTGAGGGCGCTACCGGGGTCTTGAGTATGCAGATGGACCTTCACGATGTCTCCGTCGGGGATGACCAGCACGCTCTTGCCCATCTCGTGCATACTCTTCCCGAACTTCCCTTCGTCGCCGGAGAAGCCATCGACGATGAACTCCGTACAGTAACCCCAGGCCTCATCCGCTGAATGCTCTACCGTCTCCCGCAACCGCTCCCCGCCGCCCTCGGGTTCCTCTTCTACCCCCACGGCTGCGGGCTCCTCGCCGCTGAGAGCCGCCAGCAGGCCGTCCAGAATCACGGCCACCCCCATCCCCCCTGCATCCACGACGCCCGCCTCCTTGAGCACTCGGAGTAGCTCGGGCGTCCTCTTCACCGAGGCGTGCGCTTCCCGGGCCGCGGCGCGCAGTACCTCGACCGGGTCGTTCTCGCCCCGCTCCACGGTGAGACGGGCCACTTCAGCAGCGTCCTTTATCACCGAGAGCATGGTGCCCTCTACAGGCTCGCCCACCGCCGCGTAAGCCCTCTCCTTCGCACCGGAGAGGGCCGCCGCGAGGGTCCTGGCGTCGCAGGAGCTCGCCTTGCCGAGGACGTCGCAGGCTCCGCGCAGGATCTGGGAGAGTATGACCCCGGAGTTGCCCCGCGCTCCCATAAGCGCGGAGCGCGAGACGGCTTTGGCTGCCACCTCGCCGGAGAGGCTGGGAGATTGCGAGACGCTTTCGAGCACCGACCGGAGCGTCAGCAGCATGTTCGTCCCGGTGTCACCGTCCGGGACGGGGTAGACGTTGAGCTCGTCTATCCTGGCCGCGTTGACCGTAAGGGCGTTGTAGGCGGCGGCAATGACCGCCCTTAGATCTACGCGTGTTCCGGCTCCCCGGTTTTCGCCCTGGCTTTTCTCGGCCGTCCCTTCCATCACCCGTCCCTGGAATCCCGACGATGGCCGCCTAACGACGGCCGAAACTTTTCCGTTCGCAACAAGCTATGCGCCGTGGCGATCTGGTACAATCTTCGCCCGGAGCTCGAGAGCGAGCGTTTCGCCGCTTCCGGGCCTTCACCACACACTGGCCGATATCCTAGCACAGGAGATTTATAGTGGCGAAAGTATGTCATTCCTGCGGAAAACACCCGAGCTTCGGCAACGCGCGCAGCCACTCCTTGCGCGCCACGCGCCGCCGCTGGAACCCGAACTTGCAGAAGATCCGTATCCAGGAAGGCCACGGCACCAAGCGCGCCTACGTCTGCACCTCCTGTCTAAAGGCGTTCAAGGTCCGGAAGGCTGCCCCACGCGCCGCCTCCCCCGAGGGCACGACCGCGTAGAGTCTAACTAACTCTAGACCCTTCCCATCTCCGCGTTTCCGGACGAGGCTCGACTGGCGTGAGCGTCGCCTCGCGAGTTGTCGGCTTTTCGCTCGCCGCGATCCTCGATCCGCCCCATGAGAGACGCCATCTCGATAGCGGTCACGGCGGCCTCAAAGCCCTTGTTGCCGGCCTTGGTGCCGGCGCGTTCTATCGCCTGCTCGATGGTGTCGGTGGTGATAACGCCAAAGACGACCGGCAGGTTCGCCTCCAGCGCCACCGAGGAGGTGCCGGAGGCTACCCCGCCCGCCACATAGTCGAAGTGGGCGGTCGCGCCCCTTATCACCGCTCCCAGGCATATCACGGCGTCATACTGCCCCGAGAGGGCTAGCTTTTTTGCCACGAGCGGTATCTCGTAGGAGCCCGGCACCCAGACCACGTCCACGAAGGAGAGATCTCCCCCGTGACGTTTGATCGCATCGAGCGCGCCATCGAGGAGCGGACGTACGATGAAGTCGTTGAACCGCGATGCGACGACGCCGAAGCGGCGGCCAGCAGCATTGAGGTCGCCCTCGATGAGGTTAGGCCCCTTCTCCCTCTCCACGGCTCCGCCTCCTAGTACTTCTCGAAGACGTGGTTGAGCTTGTCTTTCTTGGCCTGCAGGTAGCGTTTGTTCTCCCCGTTCGGCTCTATTTCCAGCGGTATCCTCTCGGTGATCTCCAGCCCGAAGCCTTGAAGACCCACGACCTTAGTGAGGTTGTTGGTCATGAAGCGAATGCTCGAGAGGCCGAGGTCCTTGAGGATCAGGGCGCCAATACCGTAATCCCGAAGGTCCGGGGCGAAGCCGAGCCTCTGGTTTGCCTCGACAGTATCGAGCCCCTCGTCCTGAAGATGGTAAGCCTTCATCTTGTTCAGGAGCCCGATGCCGCGCCCCTCCTGCTGCATGTATACGAGAATCCCCTCACCCTCCTCGGCGATGCGGGTCATCGCCTTCTCGAGCTGCCCTCCGCAGTCGCAGCGCAGGGAGTGCAGGGCGTCACCGGTAAGGCAGGCTGAGTGGACGCGCACGAGGACGTCCTCCTTACCCTCTGGCTCGCCCATCACCAGCGCGAGATGCGTCATGTCGTCCACGTCGTTCTCGTAGGCCCGCAGGCGGAACTCACCGAACTTAGTCGGCAGGCGGGTCTCGACGGCAAACTTCACGTGCCGCTCGTAGCGACGGCGGTACTCGATGATCTGGGCCACAGTTACCATCTTGACGCCGTGCACCTTCGAGAACTTCTCGAGGTCCGGGACACGGGCCATCGTACCGTCCTCTTTCATGACCTCGCAGATGACCCCGGCGGGCTTGAAGCCCGCGAGGCGTGCGAGGTCGACCGCCGCCTCGGTCTGGCCGGCACGTTGCAAGACGCCGCCGGGACGAGCACGCAGAGGAAAGACGTGCCCCGGCATCACCAGGTCGTCCGGACCCGTGTCATCGTCGACGGCGACCTGGCAGGTGTGGGCGCGATCCGCAGCCGAGATGCCGGTCGTAATGCCATCCTTCGCCTCGATAGAGGCCGTGAAGGCGGTGCCCATGCGCGAGGCGTTGTGCTGGACCATCTCGGGGATCTCCAGGCGGTCTATGATCTCGCCGGCCATCGGTAAGCAGATCAGGCCGCGCGCGTGGGTGGCCATGAAGTTTATGTCGTCGGCTGTAACGAGCTCGGCGGCCATCGTCAGGTCGCCCTCGTTCTCCCGGTCCTCGTCGTCACAGACGATGACCACCTTGCCATTCTTTATGTCTTCGACGATCTCCTCTATAGGACTAAACGGCATCTTCCACTCTCCTCTCGGATGTCTGTAAGTTCTTGCCCAAACGCGGCTCCAGCAGCCGCTCCACGTACTTCCCTATGATGTCGGCCTCCAGATTCACCCGGTCCCCAGGCGAGCGGCTCTTGAGGTTCGTCGCCTCCCTGGTCTGGGGCAGGATGGAGACGGTAAAAGAGGCAGACCCAACGGAGACGAGGGTGAGGCTGATCCCATCTACGCACACGCTCCCCTTCTCGACAGCATACTTTAGTACGCTCACGGGCGCCGAGAATTCCCAGATCTCCGCGTCCGCCTCCGGCGCTACCTCGAGCACCTCTCCCACCCCGTCCACGTGCCCCTGCACGATGTGCCCGCCGAACCTACTCCCCAGCGCCATCGCCCGCTCCAGATTTACGAGGTCTCCCTCTCCGAGGTCGCCGAGGGCTGTGCGCCTCAGCGTCTCCTGCATCGCGTAGAAGAGGAGCATCTCTCCGTTCGCCTCATGGACGGTAAGACAGACGCCGTTGACCGAGACGGAGTCACCCGTCTGCGTGCCCTCCGCGAGGCGACCAGCGGAGACGCCGAGCCGCGCCATGCCGCCCTCCTCCAAGAAGGCGATTCGTCCCGTACCTTCAACCAGCCCGGTGAACAAGATCCTCCTCCGCCTCTAGAGGGTAGAGCGTCACGGCGAAATCCTCCCCCACTTGCTCCGTGGCCTTTACGCGGAACCCGGGGGCCGCGTCCATGCCGGCCACCCTCAACGAACCCATGAGCGGCACCCCTCTCTCCCCCAACACTTTGGGAGCGTAAAACAGCGTCATCTTGTTGACTAGCCCCCGAGTCACGAAGCGGCCCACAGTCTCCCCGCCCCCCTCGACGAGCACGCCCCGGATGCCCCTTCTTCCCAACTCCTCGAGCACGAAGACGAGGTCCAGCTCTCCGCCCGTCATGGGCGCCGGCACGACCTCGACGCCAGAGGAGCGCAGTTCATCGGCCCGGTCGATACTA
>JADDPM010000301.1 GCA_016781885.1 Rubrobacter sp. | reverse complement strand
GAGACCGGCAAGGATCTATCTCAGCGGTCCATCCGGATGTTTACATTGCCCAGAGGTCGGCGACCGAAGCCAGATATAGTGAGCGGACATTTGCTACAGTCCTCCTACGCCTTCGTCGGGGTCCGGAGAGAACGGGAGAGCGGCTAGTGACCATTCGGAAGCCCGAGTTGACGAAGGTACGGCTGGAAGCCGCCGCTGGTGGTGCGGGCGGCAGCTGGTACGTGTTGCTCGAGGGGCTGGCGGCGCTCGTTCGCCAAGTCTACCCGGCGATCGAGATAACGGTCCTCGAGGGCGGAGGGGTGATGAACCATTCCTCGGTCGGGACGGGCCGGGTTCCGATGGGGATCCTCAATCCGCCCATGACCGTGGCGGCGTTGGCCGGCGCGGACCCGTACGATCGACGGTACCCCGATCTGCGTGTGGCGATCGCCAACCTCACCGTAAACCATCTCCAACTCGTGGTCGCGGACGACGTCCCGCTGGGGTCGCTCGATGAGTTGGCCGAGCGGCGTTACCCTTTGCGTATCCCCGTCGACCGCCGCGGCACCGTAGACCGCCTCGTCTTCGACTTGGCGATGCGGTGCGTTGGGGTTACAGAGTCTGACCTAATGCGGTGGGGCGGCGAGTTGGTCCCAGCCGCGGATTACCATGAGCAACTCGCGCTCTATCGAGCGGGCCGCGTTGACGCTCTGTGGCAGTTCATGGGCATCCCCTCCCCGTCCATCCTGGAGGCCCACACCAGCCGGACGCTCAAGGCACTACCATTGCCTGAACGACTCGTCCGTGAGCTGCTACGGTGCGGCTGGGTTGCGGCGGAACTGCCGGTCGGGGCGTACGGCATGATCAAGTATCCGCTATCGACGGTCGCGATGGGCACATCGCTCGGATTCCATGCCTCGGTCCTGGATGACGTAGCCTTCGCGATCGTCCACGCTATCTGCGAGCATCCTGGGCGCGTTCGCAGGATCCACCAAGCGGCAGCCCGGTTCCACCCATCACAAGCTCCTCGCAACCCGGGCGGACCACTCCACGCCGGTGCCGAGCGCTACTATCAGGCGAAGGGGCTACTTTGAGGGCACGCCGCGAATAGAGCGGTTCCAACATGTGTGTATCATCTCACCCGTGAGGGTATTGATGCGACGTGTCCTCTCCCGTCCAAACCCGATGCACCCGGTGAGGCGATGACTCTGTGAACAGCAAAGATGAGTTGGCCGAACTACTGTTTCGGCAAGCGGAGACGCTGTTCGGACGGCAGCGAGCGGAGACGCTCAGGCCTGGCCTCGACGAGCGTGCATGCCATATCTTCTTGGTCTCCGCATCCCCGCTGGATGAGGAAGAGCCGGCGTTGGTGTTCTTTGCCGAGGAGGTTAAGGAGCTCCCTTGACGGACCCGACCTGCCTCGGCCTCGCCGAAG
>JADDPM010000146.1 GCA_016781885.1 Rubrobacter sp. | reverse complement strand
TATGATCGTCGTGCGCTTCCTCCCTATCGAGTCCGCCAGGTGGCCGAAGATTACGGACCCTATGGGCCTGCCGAGGAGCGTCGCCGCGAAGATCGTACCCGAGACGACTGCCGTAGTGGTCGCGTCCAAATCGGGCGGTACGAAGTAGATCAAAGCGGGCGCCAGGACCACTATCGGCAGATAGATATCGAACATATCGACGAAGAACCCGAACCACGCCCCCCGGATGGCGTGCTTCGCCCGAGGGTCCAAGCCCTCCTGTTGCCTATTTGCTGCGGTAGCCATGTTACTCCTTCCTTCCACGCTTCCACCACGGCTATTCTTTCACCTCGCGGCCTCCGCTTCCACCCATGACTCAATACCACCGCTTCAAGCAGGGACGTGGTGGAGATAAAAACCTCAAGCGGGTGGATCTTCTGCGTCGTGGAACGCCCGATGGAGCGGGAACTATACCGGAACGTTTATCGCGGCGGATGCACCATGACCCGCAGGAGATGCTCCAGCGCATGCTCGGGGTCCTCTGCAAAACCGGTATGTACGGGAGAGGGCTGCACCACGGTGCTACGGGGCGCCACCAGCCACCCAAAGCGCTTCCCGGGTGGCATGAGGCCGACGGCGCCCGCTCCGGGACCGCCGGCACACACCAGACGGGAGACCTCCAGGTGGGCCAGCACGGCGCACGGGTCCAGGCTGGCGTCGAGGGCGAGCAGGCGCTCGGGATCGAGGTGAACGCGCGCGTCGAGAAATTTCACCGACGGGCAGTAGAGCACGACGCCCGCGTTGATGAACTCCCCGCGCTCGACCCGCGGCACCACGCGCAGGAGGGCGTACTCGAAGAGGTTGCTCACGGGGCGCTCCCTCGCAGGACGTCCTCTAATACCCGGACCCAGCCTCGCGGCGCCTCCAGCCTTGCCGACAGGTACTCGATGTAGGCGGAGCGGACCTCGCCGGGACCGGAGAAGCCCGGCTCGTCCCGGAGCCACTCATCGGGCACGAGCCCCACCACCCGGCACAGTACCTCGGGCGTGAGGAGAAGGCTCAGAGTAGCGTCAGCCTCCGGGAGGGCTCCTGCGAAGGGGAGCAGGACGTGCTCCCGGGCGGCGGCGTACGGCCTCTGACTCACGGCGGCGAGGGCGAGGCCGTTGCGGGCTGGCCAGTTGTGATGGAAGTATAGAGAGGCGCCGTGGTCTATCAGCCACAGCTTTCCGTGCCACACAAGGAGATTGGTGTTGCGCGGGGAGCGGTCCACGTTCTGCATGAGCGCGTCGAACCACAGTATGCGCGAGGCAAGCTCCGGCGCAGGGGCGCACGCGAGCGGATCGAAGCCCAGGGATCCCGGTAGATAATCGAGCGCCAGGTTCAAACCCCCGCTCGCCCTCAAGAGGTCCTGTATCTCCGGGTCCGGCTCGGTGCGCCCGAGCTCCGGGTCCAGCCGGGCGAGCACTATCTCCGGCACGTCGAACCCTAAAGTACGGGCCAGCTCCCCCGCCACGAGCTCCGCGACGAGCGCCTTGCGCCCCTGCCCCGCCCCCAGAAACTTCAACACGTAAGTCCCGAGGTCGTCGGCCTCGACAATAGCCGGCAGCGATCCACCCTCGCGCAGCGGCGTGACGTAGCGCGTAGCGGTGACGGTCCTGAGCAAGCTTCGATTCCCTTGAGAGTAGAAGGCAACGGTTTACAGCGGCGCGACCTCCCGAAGTCCTACGACCTCACCGGACGACACCCCACGATCACGGCAATTGTCGCACCCGGCCGTTCGTCCGACAACAACCCGTAACGTGAAAGCTGCGAGCCGCAAAGAAGCCCGGCGCCCCTCCGGGGTGATAGTGGGGAAAGGGAAAGGAGGAGTAGGGCGCCGGGTAACAGCTATATTCTTATCGCACATATCTACGTTTGTCAAATACTCAAGTCGAAAAGCCCCTGGTAGCTTGGGAAACCTTTCACATTGCCCGCTGCGGGCCACGCCGATAGCTGGTTCAACGGCGCCTTCTTGTATATCGGGCTGCGGTAAGTCCGTAACGAAGGCCGCAGGGTCCCGTTGTGGACTCGCGATCCGTAGCTCGTCGGTATTCGGCCTTCTCTCGTTCGGGGTCTCAGGAGTCGAGCGGGGGCAGTTCCAGGTGATCACCGGGTTGGATCCCGTACCCTCCCAGGCCGTTCGTCTGTCGGATACCTTCGATCATCTCCCTCGGGTCCTCCGAGGACGGGTAGTGTTCGATCGCTATCGTCCACAGAGTCTCGCCCGGGCCAACGGTATGTTGCTCCGGCGACCGTCCGGCACTGGCCGGGGTGCCGACGTAGAGAGTGCCGATCACGACAGCCGCAAAGAGCAAGCCCGCCGTTCGCCTGCGCCGATAAATATAGTGGTGTTTCTTCACCCTCGAATAATAAGGAACGGCCCCCGCTTTCCCAACGGTCTTTTGAGTAATAGCTCCACGGTTCTAACGCAGAGGAGAGGCTAGGGCCCCACGATAACCGTGGCGGTGATGGGGTACATTACCGGCATGCCAAACGAGGAGTCAGGAGTAGAGCGCCGCCCCGCCGGCCCACGAGGGGGTGGCTCGCACGCGGGCAGGCGCACGGAAGACGAGAGGTTGCTGTGGACGCCGGACCCGGGAGAGGTTTCGTTCACACAGACCGACACCTGGCGGGTATTGAGGATCATGGGTGAGTTCGTCGAGGGCTTCGAAGAGCTTGCAGAGCTAGGCCCCGCCGTCACGCTCTTCGGATCGGCCCGTGTCGGCGCCGATGAAGCCGCATACGGGGCGGCGGTCGAGGTGGGACGACTGTTGGGCGAGGCCGGTTTTACCATTATCACCGGGGGCGGTCCGGGGATCATGGAGGCCGGCAACCGCGGCGCCAGGGAGTCCGGAGCTCCCTCGGTCGGCTTGAGCATCGAGTTGCCGTTCGAGCAGACGGCGAACCCGTTTGTAGACGTCTCCATAGAGTTCCGCTACTTCTTCGTCCGCAAGACCATGCTCGTAAAGTACGCGCAGGCCTTCGTGATCTTTCCCGGTGGCTTCGGCACGATGGACGGGCTCTTCGAGGCGCTCACCCTCATACAGACGGGGAAGGTGCGTAACTTCCCCGTGGTCCTGTTCGGTTCGGACTACTGGCGAGGACTGCTGGACTGGCTGCGCGATACGATGGTGGAAGAAGGCAAGGCCACCGGCGCCGATCTCGACCTGATAGCTATAACTGACTCGCCGTCCGAGGTACGAGATTTGATCCTCGACTCGGTGCGGGATCAAGGCTGGAGCGCGAAGCGGGAGGCGAGAGCGCGCGAGGAGACCCGTAAGGCATTGGGCAAGGAAAAATCATAGCCGTGCCGCGAACCTTGATCCCCGGGCTGAGAGTCTGGGGTTAGAGCAAGTGACGCGCCGAGTGCTCTGCCCTATCCGGATCGCATCCGGTCTGGTTTGCGCGAGGGCGGAGCGCGAAGCGACGAATGATTGGCGTCCTCCAGACCTTGCTCGGGAGCGAATGAGGTGGCTAGTCTTCGGATAGGATGGCGCGAATTTTTGGGCTTCTGGGCAAGGTGGTCAAAGACGCGAGCATGAGCGAGGATTACGAGGCCGCGTCCGTCAGGCGAAACCCCAATGAACGATAGCACCACGCAAGCCTACGTAGCGCTAGTAACAGGCCAGACGCCCCTGATAGATACCTCAGAGGTTTGACAACAGACCTTCGACCTCCTCCACGAGGTTCGGGTCTCTCTCCTCGGACTCCTTGAAGCTGACGACCCGGATACCGCCGTCTTCCTCAAAGATGGCCTCCTCTTCCTCCTCGGTGTAGCTAAGGTTGGGGTCGGCGGCGGCGAGCCTGCTGTCGAAGACCATTGCGAAGCCGGTCCCATTGGGAGGGCCGTTCTGGCGGTTGAAGTCGAGGAGGAGTATCCCGTCTCTCGGGGCGTAAGACCTGAGGTCCTCAGCTATGAGACGCATCTGCTGCTCCCCCCTAGCCTCGGTCATCACTTCGATCTGGCGCAGCCCTTCCGCGTTCCTCTCATCGACCATCTCGTAGTCGGGTAGCGTCACTGGTTCGGGACTGGCGGCTTTCCCGGTATCCTCACCTGCCTCCTGGGTCGTTTCGCCCCCCACGGCCCTCTCCTCCGCGGAGGTGGAAGAGCCGCTCTGCACTTTGGAGCTATCCGACTCCTCGGAGCCGCCAGTCTCCGAAGAGACTTCCTCCCCGCCTTCCCACAGCAGAGCGCCAAACACCCCAACCATGAGTGAGACCCCCAGGGCGCATAGACCCAGTGCTACCTTAGCGTATACGGACAACAATCCCCCCTGTTCTGTCGGCGTCGTCCAACTTGGTTTGAACGCTTAGGTTAGCACGCCTCGTAGCTCTCGGGCTCACTACCACAATGATTTGCGCCCGAATTCAGCAGATCCATATGTTCCCCAAACGCTCGTGTAGCTACACGAGCGTTTGCCACCCTGAATGCCAGCTCACCTAACCCGGGTCTTGCGTGGTGAGAGGCGCGGGATGCTACTTACGAGAGCGCAACCAGCAGGAGGAGCCCAATTGCATTGGGCTCCTCCAGTTCGTGCCGAGGGGTCGAGTCCTCAAGTTTTCGCACCTACTCCAGTTGGGAACGCGGTCTTTTTATCCCCAAGCTAAAGACCGCACCAAAGAGCGCCGCGGCCGCCATGAGGATGAACACCGGAGCGTACCCCCCGGCCGCTTCATAGATGAGGCCGCCGAGGTAAGTACCGGCCGCGCCCCCGATCTGGTGCGAAAGCAAAAGCCATCCCACGAGGACGCCGGTCGAAGCAAGGCCGTAGTGATTGCGCACGATGCCGACCGTCGGGGCCATGTTAGCGATAAACGTAAATCCAAAGATGACGGCGAAGACATAGAGCCAGAAGAGGCTACCGTTCATGGCGACGAAGATCAGCAAGGGCAGGGAGACGACCCTCAAACCGTAGACGAACACCAGAGCGTACTTAGAGGCTCCACCAATAGGCGAGTAGCGTATGTGTCAAGAAACGA
>JADDPM010000145.1 GCA_016781885.1 Rubrobacter sp. | reverse complement strand
AATCGCGGATAACAGTAGCGGCCAAGCTATGTGGTGGGACCCGGATGAACCGCAAGTCTTGGTGAGCGACTTTAGTAGTCCCCAGTGGAGCAGTGTAAACGTATCTGGAGCGGTGCCCCCCGTAAGCGCAAGCGGGATTTTTCTAACCGTCAAACCTACTGGCGGCAACTTCCCGCCGGTAAAGTGTGCTGTTAGATCTTTTAGAGATGAACTGCCGGTAGAATCGATTTCGAGCCAACTCAACCCATACCTGCTAGGGCTAAAGGACGGAGAAACATCCATAGAAGCCATGCTGGTCGAAGGAAACAGACCTGTTGAGCTTCTTGCCAGAGGCTACACGTTTTTTAGATAGAAGGGTAAGGCAGAGGACTAACGAGAAAGAGATATGAAAATAGTAGAGGCCGGGGCTCTCAAACCTCTACTCTTCGATTCACTCTGGCGTTTAGTGGCGCACCGCTTACGCTTCGCGGTCTTGCTGAGTCCACAACTCCATAATAAACAGGCTCCGCAGCCTCTATCCGTTAGACAAACCGTGACGGAGAACTAGGATACCTTCGGGCACCGGACGCTATACTCTCTCGGGCGAAGCTCATATCGAGAGAGGAGCGCCGGATGGTCGAGGCGGTCGAGAAGCTAACCAAGAAGAACGAGGACCCAAGCAAGTGGTACCTACAGCTCGTTAGAATGGCGAAGCTCGCCGATTACGGGCCGGTGCGCGGGACTTTCGCTATACGTCCCTACGGGTTCGCTGTCTGGGAGCGCATCCAGCGGGACCTCGACGACCGCTTCAAGGCTACCGGGCACCAGAACGCCTATTTTCCGCTGCTCATCCCGGAGAGCTACTTGAAGAAAGAGGCCGAGCACGTCGAGGGCTTTGATCCCGAGCTGGCGTGGGTTACAGTCGGGGGGCGGGAGGAGCTCGAAGAGCGGCTGGCGATCCGGCCGACCTCCGAAAGCATCATCTGCGACTTTTACCGCAACTGGATCCAGAGCTACCGCGACCTGCCCGTCCTCATCAACCAGTGGTGCAACGTCCTGCGCTGGGAGAAGGTGACCCGTCCCTTCCTGCGCACCGCCGAGTTTCTCTGGCAGGAGGGCCACACGGTCCACGCCACCGCCGAGGAAGCCCGTGAAGAGGCCCTGCGGATGCTGAGCGTGTACCGGGACACCTTCTACGAGACGCTGGCGATACCAGTCCTCACAGGCTTGAAGAGCGAGTCCGAACGTTTCGCGGGCGCCGTCGAGACCTACACCTGCGAGGGATTGATGGGCGACGGACGGGCGTTGCAGGCGGCGACGAGCCACGACCTCGGCCAGAACTTCGCTCGCGCCTTCGACATCACGTTCCTCGACGAGAACCAGGACCGGGTTCACCCCTTCCAGACCTCGTGGGGCTTCTCGACCCGCACCATCGGCGGACTCATCCTCGTACACGGCGACGATCGGGGCCTGAAGCTCCCGCCGAAGCTCGCGCCGACGGAGGCGGTGATCGTCCCGATCTGGCGGGGCAACAACAAGGGCGAGGTGCGCCGCGAGGCCGAGAAGCTCTACATCGAGCTTCAAACCGCCGGTTTCCGCATGGAGATAGACCTCGACGAGGAGCATTCGCCGGGCTGGAAGTTCAACGAGCACGAGTTGCGGGGCGTGCCGGTGCGTATCGAGATCGGACCGAAGGACATAGAGAACGAGCAGGCGGTCCTGGTGCGCCGGGACATAGCCGGTAAGGAAGGGAAAGAGTTCGTGCCTCGCGAGGGGCTCTCCGGGCGGCTGCGGGCGCTGCTAGCGGAGATCCAGGAGAACATGCTGGCCCAGGCTACGAAGTTTCGCGAGGAGAACACCCGGCGGGCTGAGAGCTACGGGGAGTTCAAGGAGATCATCGAAGAGAAGCGCGGCTTCGTCCTGGCCCCCTGGGACGGCACCGAAGTGACGGAGCAGAAGATCAAGGAAGAGACGAAGGCGACTATACGCCTCCTCCCCTTCGAGCGCGATGAGGGGAAGGATCTGGTCTCCGGCAAGCCGGGCGGAATGGCCGTCTTCGCCCGGGCTTACTGAGGATGCCGCCCGGGCTTCGCGCGTAACGTAGTCTACGCGCTGGCCGTCTCCGGCTTCGGGGTGGAGGGATTGCGGCGGGGCCGGAGTCGTTTGAGGATTGGTGGCGTGGGTGGAGCTTCTCGTGTTGTTGTTCGCGGTGGCGGCGGGGGCCGTGGTACAGGGGTCGGTAGGTTTCGGCTTCGCGCTGGTGGTAGTGCCGGTGCTGACGTTCGTCCGGCCCGAGGTCCTACCGGCGACGGTACTCCTGCTCATCCTGCCGCTCTCGGTGACGATGGCCGTTAGGGAACGGCAAGCGGTCGAGGTCGTCGGCCTGGTGTACCTGCTGGCGGGGCGTCTCGCCGGGACGTTAGTAGGCGTGGGGCTGTTGCTTCTGGCGCCGGAGGAATACCTCTCAGTGCTCTTTGGGGGCTTCGTCGTGGTGGCCGTGCTCACGAGCTCGTTCGCCCCGGAGGTGAGCTTGAGCAACCGGACGAGGGTAGCGGGCGGGGTCGCCTCGGGGATCATGGGCACAGCCGCCGGGATCGGGGGTCCTCCGCTCGCCTTGATCTTCCAGAGCCGCTCGGGGCCGGAGATCCGGGCCACCCTCGCCGCCGCTTTCACGGTCGGGACGACGCTCTCTCTCGTCGCCCTCGCACTCGCCGGACGTCTCGGCCCCGAGCACCTCCTCCTCGCCCTGGCGCTGCTACCCGTGCTCCTCCTCGGTCTGTGGGCCGCCAACTCCATAGCCGGTCTCCTGTCTGGACGCTGGCTACGTCCGGCGATACTCCTCTTCGCCGCCGCCTCCGGGCTCGCGGCCGTGATCCTCGGATTCATCGGATAATGTTCGGGCTCGCGCCGGGGGTGCTACGAGGGGAAGAAGCTTCGCCACGACAAGCTCGAGGGCGTGCCTGCTTATTACAACAATTACAACGGCATCAAGGACGAGTTCGGCAGTAAGGTCCTCAATCCGGCGGGGATAGACCTCACGCCGGCCGTGGCCGCCTGGATCGGGCTGGGACAGTACCAGAACGGCCGTACTACGCACACATGCCCCTCGTGAAATAGTAGTAGGTCGGACGGATCGGCGTCCGGCTCTTGGTTCAACTCCCCTTGACGGTAGTAGCCGCTTGTTTTAGCATCCTGCTCTAGCGCGGACTCGCATCGAGAGCGGCGGAGGGAACTGGCCCCGTGAAGCCGCGGCAACCGGCGGTAGGGTAGCGAAGCTACTCACCGCAAGGTGCCAAGTCCAGCAGGACCTGGAGCACAAGTCCTGGAAGATGTGGGGAGAGCCAGACACGGCCTCTTCTACGGAGCGGGTTGCGCGGATAGGCGAGAGCCGAAAGGCGAAAGCCAGGCGGAAAACCCGAATTGTAGAGGGAGGCTGTATTACTACTGAGTATGACACTAGACCCGGGGGCCGGGGCTAACCGAGCCCCGGCCCGCCCGGACAAGCATTTCCATTCGATAGGCTCTTTCGAGCCCGAACTTGGCGGCTCTTTGGAAGAGGTCAAGCTTGCCTACGAGAGGTGGGGCGAGTTGGACGCCACGGCCGAGAACGCGGTGCTCGTCGTCCACGCGCTCACCGGCGACTCTCACTGTACCGGCGGTCCCTCCGAGGCGTACCGGCGGGGGGGCTGGTGGGACGAGGTGGTCGGTCCGGGCCGCACGATCGACACCGATGAGAACTTCGTCGTCTGCTCTAACGTCCTCGGAGGCTGCTCCGGGAGCACGGGCCCCGCCTCCATCGACCCCGAGACGGGCCGTCCTTACGGGATGAGTTTCCCCATAATTACTATCCGGGACATCGTGCGGGCGCAGAAGCGGCTCCTCGACGACCTCGGGGTGCGGAGGCTCAAGGTCGTGATCGGGGGTTCCATCGGGGGACAGCAGGCGATCGAGTGGGCTATCGAGTATCCGGGGTTCGTCGAAAAGGTGGTCCCGATAGCGGCTACGGGGGCGTTGGGGCCGCAGGGGATCGGAATGAGCGAGATCGGGCGACGCGCCATCATGGTCGACCCGGACTGGCAGGGGGGCGACTACTACGGCACCGACCGCTCGCCCGAGACGGGGCTCTCTATCGCCCGCATGGCCGGGATGATGACCTACCAGAGCGCGACAGGGCAGTGGGAGAGGTTTGGACGCAACCCGGCCGCCCGCCCCGCGCTGCACGAGGAGTTCGGCGGGCGGTTCGAGATCGAGAGTTACCTGCACTACCAGGGCCGTGACCTCGCTGGCCGCTTCGACGCCAACTCCTACCTCTACCTGACGCGCGCGATGGACCTCTACGACGCCGGCGCGGGATACGCTTCGCAAGAGGAGGCGTACTCTCGCATCGAGGCCGAGCTGCTCTTCGTCGGCATCTCAAGCGACTGGCTCTTCCCGGCGTCAGAGGTGCGCGAGACGGCCGAAAAGGTGAGGAACACCGGGGCGGAGGTGTCTTACGGGGAGATAGAGTGTACGAGCGGGCATGACGCCTTTCTGAAGGACTGGGACAAACTGCGGGCGGTCGTGGGGCCGTTCCTGAACGACTAGGAGGAGAAGATATGGACACAGCCGATCAGAAGCAGCAGGAGCGCGACTATGGGTTCGACACCTTAGCGTTGCACGGCGGTCAGGAGGTCGACTCGGCGACGACGGCGAGGGCGGTCCCGATCTATCAGTCGACCTCCTACGTCTTCCACGACACCGAGCACGCGGCGAACCTCTTCTCGCTAGCCGAGATGGGCAACATCTACACCCGCATCATGAATCCCACCACCGACGTCTTCGAGAAGCGGGTCACGCTCCTCGAAGGGGGTGTCGGGGCGCTCGCAACGGCCTCCGGCCAGTCCGCTGAGGCGCTCGCGATCCTCAACATCGCCGGGGCGGGGGATGAGATCGTCTCGGCGGCGGCCCTCTATGGAGGCACCTACAACCTCTTCCACTACACGCTCCCCAAGATCGGGATAAACGTCAAGTTCGTGGACT
>JADDPM010000300.1 GCA_016781885.1 Rubrobacter sp. | reverse complement strand
CTCGAAGCCGAGACAGAGATCGTATCTGGGAAGCGGAGTTGAGCACCTCTTCTTTGCCTTGTCTTGGCAGCAGATCCCAGAAACCTTCACTCCGCAGATGAAAGAAGGGCAAGACCAGATTGCCGCGCCGGTCAAATGGCAGCACCCTCTCCCAATACTTGGCGAACAATTCACCCAGATCGGGGGTAAGCTCGATAAAACTCGACTCAACCTCGCCCTGCTCGAACAGATCTATTACGGAAAGCAGCAGTAAAGGTTTGTGCGGTGCCCGATTCGACGTATCTGTCGGCCAACGGGAGCGACTTTTGTCGGTTCGCAATGCAGCAAAACGCCTCACATAATCTTTTGTAATTTCGCTCTTCAAAGTGTTGGCATATTAGCGGGTTTCCCAGCGGCGGGCCTATGAAGCAAGTGTAAAGAGCATTGATGGGGAGAAGGTGCGGGCTGCGAGAGAAGGGGCCTTCTGGTCCAGGGGTGAGCTCGCCGAAAAGGCCAGTGTGAACCGCAATACGGTAGGTCGCATCGAGAACGGCGGCATTATCAGGGTACAACCGCGTACCGTCCGCAAGATAGCGGCGGCTCTCTCCGTCGACCCCGCCTCGCTGGTCTCGGAAGGCGAAAAAAGTGATCCGCGCTGATGCGAGGAGGTCGAGCGCATAGTCAGGATCGCGAGCCAGGGCTACACGGGAAACTCAGGCCGGTCGTCGAAGCGCCCTTACCTCACCTCGCACCCGTCCTTTAGCATCTCCAGCGCGTGCCTCTTGTCCTCCTCGTCGCCGCTTTCCCACAGGCTTCCCAGGTATTCGGCCTCTTCCGGCTCGTCCTGATCTACGAGGCGCTCCAGGCAACCCTCGACGAACCCTCTCACGTACTCCTCGTCTCCAGCGTGGCCCTCGTGGAAGATCGCCGCGTCGTAGCCGTAGTCGTAGCCGATGGCCGCCATGCCCTCGAACTCCGCATCGACCTTCACAAGCTCGCCGTCTTCGTTTACCTCATAGCCGTTGGGCGGCCAGTTGAGGGAGACGTCGAAGGCGGGCTCCAACTCGTCGTAGAGTTTGAGTAAGAGGTCGTGCCTGAGCCCGTGCTCGGCGGCGCGCTCCTCGTCAGTGAGATGCGGTAGATCGTGGACGCGCTCGTGGCCGCAGGCCAACTCGAAGAAGTAGTAGTCGAGGCAGGCCAGGATATGCACCATTACCCGTCGGGGCGGCAGGGCTTCTTCGCGCCCTTTGCCCTTCATCCTTAACGCGGTGAGGACCTGCGCGTATGTTGGGGCGGCGTCGTCCTTGAGCTCCTCGGGCGCGCGCTCGCTCGCCCGGGCGTAGGCGTCTTCCACCTCGGCCGTCCGGCGAAGTAGCTCCTCCTCGCCTTCGGAGGACAGCAGCGCGCCGACGGCGGCCATGCTACGCCTCATCAGGGCGTCCTTGAAGAGGCGCA
>JADDPM010000144.1 GCA_016781885.1 Rubrobacter sp. | reverse complement strand
TCGCCCGCCGCCAGCCCCCGCGCGAGCCAGAACACGAGCACCCCGACCGGCACGACGAGCGCCAGCAGCACTACACCTCCGCAGAAGAGCAGCGCGGGCCACCGCCAGCGTCCGAGCGAGACTACCGCGTTACCCTGTGGCCGGGCCGACCCGACGGTGCTCCGATGGTAGCGAGTCCTGCCGCGGGTACGGGCCTCCAGAACGAGCACCGTCGCGGTCAAGGCCACGAGCATCAGGCCGAGTATCGCCGCCGGGGTCCGGTCGAAAGCGGAACGGTACTGCGTATAGATCTCGCGCGAGAAAGAGTCGAACTGCAAGAGCGAGACGGCCCCGAAATCGCTTAGAGCGTACAGCGCCACCAGCAGCCCCCCCGCGACGATGGCCGGCCTCAACTGCGGCAGCGTGACGCGGAAGAACGTCGAAAAGCCTCCGCTCCCGAGAGCCCAGGACGCCTCCTCCAGGGCCGGGTCCATACCGCGCAGAGCGCCCCGTACCGTCAGGAAGACGTAGGGGTAGGAGAACAGGGTCAGGGCGAGGGCCGCGCCGGGGAGGCCGTAGATCTCCGGCAGCCTCTCGACCCCCAAGGGTTCGAGGACCTCTTGCAGAAAGCCTTTCGGCCCGAACATGCTCACCAGCACTAACCCTCCGACGTAGGAGGGGATCACGAGCGGTAGCGCCGCGAGTACCGCCCACATCCGTCGTCCGGGCAGGTCGGTACGTCCTGTAAGCCACGCCAGCGGCACCGCTATCGCGACCGAGGCCGCCGTAACCAGCGCGGCCAGGGCCACACTCCCCAGGAGTACCGCGAGGGTCTTGTCGCGCAAGGCCACGCTGAGTATCTGTGTCCACCCGCTCTCGAACGCCCTCAGCAGTAGGTAGGCGAGCGGCAGGGCCATCGCGGCCCCCACGAGGAGGGCAGGTATCCACACGACGGCGGGAGGGCGAGGCGCACGCTGGAGCTTCGTGTCCCGGCGGAGCTTCTCTCGGGCGAAGAGCAAGCTACAAAACTCCCATCTCCCGGAGTAGGTCGAGCGTACCCTGGAGGTCGTCGAGGTCGCCGAGGTCTATCTCCGGCGACTCTATCTCGGAGAGCGGGACCAGCTCCCCGTTGGGCTGCACGCCCTCGACGAGCGGGTACTCGAAGGTCTCGTCGGCGAAGTACTGCTGGGCCTCCTCTGAGAGCATGAACTCCAGGAACTCCTCGGCCTCGGCGGTGCTGTCGGTGTTGCCCAACACTCCGAGCCCCGCTACGTTGATCAAAGCCCCCGGGTCTCCATTTTGCAGATAATAGTTGCGCGCCTCGAAGCCCTCACCCTCCTCTTCTAGCTTGCGGAAGAGATAATAGTGGTTCACGAAGCCGACCTCGACCTCGCCGGAGGCCACGCCTTCTAGAATGGCTATATTGTTCTCATAGGTCCGCGGATCGTTGGCCTCTATGCCTTCCAGCCACTCCCTGGCTACGTCTTCGCCCTCAATGAGCCTGAGGGCGGTGACGAAAGCCTGGAACGAGCCGTTGGTGGGAGCCCAGCCGATCCTGCCCTCCCACTCGGGGTCCGTGAAATCCAGGATGGAGCCCGGCAGATCCTCTTCGCTCAGAGCCTCCGTGTTGTATGCCACGACCCGCGCCCTGCCCGAGACGCCGACCCAACGGCCCTCCGGGTCCTTGAAGCGCTCCTCGACCCTGCCCAGGACGTCCTCCGGAAGCTCGCTCAGTAGCCTCCTGTCAGACAGAGCCCCTAGAGCGCCCGCGTCCTGGGCGAAGAAGACGTCCGCCGGACTGTTCTCGCCCTCCTCCAGAATAGTCGCGGCGAGCTCCGCCGTGTCCCCGTAGCGGACCTCGACGTCTATTCCGCTCTCCTCCTCGAACCTCTCGATGATCGGACCTACCAACTCCTCGTTACGGCCAGAGTAGATCACCAACGAACCCTCGCCCCCTGCCGACGCACCACCCGAAGCGGAGCCGCCGCCGGACGCCGAACCTCCACCGGCTGTAGCTTCGCCGCCGGAAGCGGAGCCCCCGCTGGACGTGATCTCCCCGCCCGAGGCGGAGCCGCCCGATTCCCCTTCTTGCTGCGAGCTATTCTGCCCGCACCCTGCGAGCACGAGCAAGCCCATGGCGAGCAGCGCAGTTAAGATCAGGGACGCAACAGGGGCTCCGGACAACCGACGCAAGATTCTATAATTCATCTACTCTTCCTCTGTGCTTATCTCTACGTTCTCGAACTTCACGGTGATGGGCTCGGTGAGGACTTTGCCCTCGGCTTCTCCGGCATCGTGCCGCCGGAAGCCCGGCGGATTTAGCTCGGCCTTCAAAGTGTAGACACCGCTACCAGGGAAGCTGAAGTTGTTAGCGTAGTGGTAGAACTCGCCCCGGTAAAACTCCAGGGGCTTGCTCTCGATCTCCTCGCCGGACTCGTCCAGTATGGTGAGGTCAATCCTCATGCCCGGCACCAGCAACCCGGTCTCCGCCTCGAACGGCAGTATCTCTATGTGGTTGGTCTCCTCCCCGCTCGGCCCCCGCCACTGTAGCGCCGTGGGATCCCCATCCCACCACCCCTCGGCCGGCTCCACGATGTACCCGACCCGGTATGCGCCGACCTCCTGCTCGCCGCCCGCCTCATCTATCTCCTCTTGCGCCACCGCGTAAGAGCCCACAACCCCCTGGAACTGGGGATCCTCGCCCGCCGTCGTCGTACCCTCGGAGCCTCCACCGGACGCTGATCCCCCGCCCGGTGCGGAGCCTCCGCCCGTCTTCTCCTCCTGCCCCGAAGCCTCCTGCACGCAGCCCACCGCAGCAGGCAACCCGATCGAGAGCAGCGCGATCATCCCGAACGACCTCTTCCAGGTTAGAGTCAAACTCCTCCTCTCAACTCAAGCGCCGCGTAACCTGCCGGCAGCCTCGCCTTTATCTTCCCTCCGATGAGACCTCGTACAACAAATGAAAGTCATTTGCATTAATCTCAGGCTCAACTTACTCTAACCTCACAGGCAGGTCAAGCGGCGGGGGATGCCGGTGTGAGATAGATCAAGCTTGCGGCTGTTAAACGCGCCTCGAGCCTGTTCTTCTGACCGGCGGCTTCTCAGCCACGCCCGATGCCCCGGTAGAGGAGACCGGCCGCCTCTGCAGCTCCCGGGTGGAGCACGTTGCGGCCATCCACGAGGAGTTTCGGGGGCTGCATGAGGGAGGCGGCCCGCTCGAGGTCGAGGGTGCGCACCTCCTCCCACTCCGTGACTACAACCGTCGCATGCGCCCCTTCGAGGGCCTCGTAGGGGTCGAAAGAGATCTCGAGGTCCGAGAGTAGTAGGCTCAGAGCCTTCTTGCCGGCCACGGGGTCGTAGCCGACCACCCGGGCGCCCAAAGAGTCGAGGATTCGGGATATCTTCAGGCTCGGCGCCCCGCGCAGGTCGTCGGTCTCCGGCTTGAAGGCGAGCCCGAGCAGGGCTACGCGCTTTCCCTGCAGGGTGCGCAGGTCTCGCTGCAGCCCGGCTACGACCCGCTTTAGCTGGCGCTCGTTCACGGACACTACGGCGTCTAGGAGGGCGGGTTCGCAGCCGTGTTCGCGGGCCACGGCTCTCAAGGCGGAGACGTCTTTAGGGAAGCAGGAGCCGCCCCAGCCTAGCCCCGCGTTCAGGAAGCTGCCTCCGATGCGTTCGTCGAGGCCGATACCGTGGGCAACGCTGGCTACGTCCGCCCCCACCGATTCGCAGACGCCTGCGATCTCGTTGATAAAGCTGATCTTGGTCGCAAGAAAAGCATTCGAGGCGTATTTGATCATCTCCGCGCTCGACAGGCTCGTGGCCAGGAACGGCACACTGCTCTTGGGCCTCGGGTGGATCGGCGCCTGAAAGGTCTGCTCTATGATCGGCTCGTAGAGCGCCTTCATCGTATCCAAAGTTTCCCTTTTCTCGGCCCCGACCACGATCCTGTCCGGAAACAGCGAGTCGTAGATCGCGTTCCCCTGCCTCAGAAACTCCGGGTTCGAGACCACCTGAAACTCTACCGCGGAGCCCTCCCCGGCCTCCGCGCCCTCGCCTTTTGCCGCGCCCTCCTCCACGAGAGCCGAGACCAGCTCCCCCGAACCCACGGGCACCGTGCTCTTATTGACCACCACCAGAGGCCGTCTCCTCCTGGCCCCGGGCTCCGCCAGCGCCCTCCCTATGCTGCGGGCGACCGTCGCCACGTCCCCGAGGTTCGCCGCCCCGTCCTCGCCCTGCGGCGTATCCACCGCTATAAAAACTACGTCCGCCGCCCGCACCACCCCCGCAAGCTCCGTGTTAAAGCACAAGCTCCCCGCACGAACGCCTTCGGCCACGAGCTTATCGAGCCCCGGCTCGTAGAACGGCATGCACCCCTCCTCGAGCCCGGCGACGCGCTCCGCGTCCCTGTCCACGCACGTCACCCGGTGACCCACGTAGGCCAGGCACGCCCCCGTAACCAGCCCCACGTACCCGCACCCTACTATGCCTACGTTGAACTTCTCGGCCAGGGGATTCTCCGCCTCCTGCTCCCACACTACTGTACTCTCTGGTCGCATCTCTCCGGAGACCCGGGACTCCCCCGGAGTGTTCTTACACCCAAAAACCAACGAAGTCTCCTCTCACGTGACCAAGGTCATCCCGCATCAGACAGTACTTGACAATAGTTGTCAATATCAAATAGGGTGCGTTCGTTCGTAAACGTTCGGGATACCTATAGAGGACTCGAGAAGGGAGGCAAGAAGTTGAGGAAGGTACTGTTGATGGCGGCCATGCTGGCGATGATGGCGTTGGCCGCGGCTCCGGCCCTTGCGCAGGGTGGTTCGGCCAGTGGTGGCGGATCGGCCAGTGGCGGTGGGTCTGCCAGCGGTGGGGGGTCTGCTTCGCAGGCAGATCCGGCGCCCGTCGAGGAGGCTCCGGCCGAGGAAGTGG
>JADDPM010000299.1 GCA_016781885.1 Rubrobacter sp. | reverse complement strand
GGCTCGTCGTGCCGTTCGCGCCGAGGTCGGTGGTCGCGGATCTCAACGTCGGGATCGTGTTCTTTATAGCGCTGACCTCGATAGGGGCGCTCGGCCTGATCATGGCCGGCTACGGCAGCCGGTCCACGTTCTCGCTTTTGGGCGCGATGAGGGGGGCGGCGCAGATGATCTCCTACGAGGTGCCCCTCATACTTAGCCTCCTCGGGGTCATCATGCTCACGGGGAGCCTCTCGTTCCAGGACGTGGTCAACTCCCAGAGCGGGGGGTTCTGGCACTGGTACTTCCTGCCGCAGCTGCCGATGTTCATTACGTTCTACATCGCGGGTGTCGCTGAGGCCAGAAGGGTGCCCTTCGACCTTCCCGAGGGTGAGAGCGAGATCGTCGGCGGGTTCATGGTCGAGTACTCGGGGATGACGTGGGGTTTGATCCAGGCCTCCGAGTTCGCCTCGATGGCCCTCGTCTCGGCGATCACCGCCACGCTGTTCCTCGGGGGCTGGCAGCCGCCCTTCGAGTTTCTGGATCTCGGGAACTTCAACTGGCTCTGGTTTGGCATAAAGACGGCGCTCATAATCTTCACCTTCCAGTGGATCCGGTGGAGCCTCCCGCGCCTGAGGATGGACCAGCTCATGGACTTCGGGTGGAAGATACTCGTGCCGGTCTGCCTCATCTGGCTGTTCGTCACCGCGGGCGCGATGCTCGTGTTCCCTTCGGTGTTTTAGAGGAAAGGTTTTTTAAGGATGCCCCAGCTAGGACAGGGAATTTTGAAGGGGATGGGGATCACCCTCAAGCACCTCTTCGACAACAAGGTCACCCGGCAGTACCCGGAGTACAAGAAGGAGACGTCCGAGCGCAGCCGCGGGATGCTTACGGTGGACATGGACCGCTGCATCGCGTGCCTGCAGTGCATGCGCATCTGCCCGGACCACTGCATCTCCATAGAGCAGGAGAAGCGCGACGCCGACGGCTCGGGCAAGGCGAAGCCCTACGCGGTCGGCTTCGTCATCGACGACTCCAGGTGCATGTACTGCTCATTGTGCGTCGAGGTCTGCCCGGTGAACTGCATCTACCACACCGAAGAGTTCGAGGCCCAGGCCTACAACCGCCTGGAGCTCGCCCGGCAGTTCGGCGAGCGCCCGGTCGACCCGACCATAGATCCCAAGCCCGCCGTCAAGAAGAAGCCGAAGGCCGCGAAGCAGGCGCCGAAGAAAGGGGCGGCGGCTTGACCATAGCGTTCGGGTTCCTCGCGGGGATGGTGCTCGTCTCCGCGTTCGGGGTCGTCATCAGCCGCAACGTGGTCCACTCTGCGCTGTTTATGTCGGGGTCTTTCCTGGGGGTGGCGGGGTTCTTCGTGATGCTCAACGCGCCGGC
>JADDPM010000047.1:14332-15116 GCA_016781885.1 Rubrobacter sp. | reverse complement strand
GGCGAGCCGGGCGTCGGCAAGACGGCCATCGTCGAGGGGTTGGCGCAGGAGATCGCCGAGGATAGGGTGCCGGACATCCTGGCCGACAAGGAGGTCTACACGCTCGACCTCGGGGCGCTGGTAGCGGGCTCCAAGTACAGGGGCGAGTTCGAGGAGCGCCTCAAGAAGATCATGAAGGAGATCACCGACCACGGCGACGTGATCCTGTTTATCGACGAGATCCACAATCTCGTCGGCGCGGGCGCGGCCGAGGGCGCGATAGACGCGGCTTCCATCCTGAAGCCGGCGCTGGCGCGCGGGGAGCTTCAGGTCATCGGCGCGACGACCATCGACGAGTACCGCAAGTACGTCGAGAAGGACAAGGCGCTGGAGCGCCGGTTCCAGACCATCCAGGTCGGGGAGCCGACGGTCGAGGAGACCGAGCTCATCCTGAAGGGTCTCCGCGATCGCTACGAGCAGCACCACAAGATCGAGATAACCGACGAGGCCCTCAAGGCCGCGTCCGAGCTCGGCGACCGTTACATCTCGGACCGTTTCCTGCCGGATAAGGCGATAGACCTCGTGGACGAGGCGGCCTCGAAGATGCGAATAAAGACTATGGCCTCCCCGCCGTACTACAAGGAGATCGACGAGGAGCTCAACGAGGTGCGGCAGCAGAAGGAAGCCGCCATAGACGGCCAGGAGTTCGAGAAGGCCGCGCGCTTGAGGGACAACGAGCGCAAGCTCGCCGTACAGCGCCGCGAGTTAGAGCAGAACTGGCGCGAGGGCGGCAGCGACGGCGGTC
>JADDPM010000047.1:13578-14316 GCA_016781885.1 Rubrobacter sp. | reverse complement strand
GGAGAATGAGATCGCCGAGATCGTCTCCATGTGGACCGGCATCCCGGTCAAGAAGATGACCGAGGAGGAGTCCGCGCGCCTCCTGCAGATGGAGGACTCGCTGCACGGGCGCGTCGTCGGGCAGGAGGAGGCCATAAAGGCCGTCTCCCGCTCCATAAGGCGGACCTTCGCCGGCATCAAGGACCCGAACCGCCCGAGCGGCTCGTTCGTCTTCCTCGGCCCCACGGGCGTCGGGAAGACCGAGCTCGCCAGGACGCTCGCCGAGTACCTCTTCGGCAACCAGGACGCCATGATCCGGCTCGACATGTCAGAGTACATGGAGCGCCACACAGTGTCACGGCTCGTGGGCTCGCCTCCCGGCTACGTCGGCTACGACGAGGGCGGCCAGCTCACCGAGCAGGTCCGCAGGCGCCCCTACTCGGTCGTCCTCTTCGACGAGATCGAGAAGGCCCACCCGGACGTCTTCAACATCATGTTGCAGATACTCGAGGACGGGCAGCTCACCGACGCGCAGGGCCGCACCGTGGACTTCAAGAACGTCGTTCTGATCATGACCTCGAACGTCGGGGCTCAGACGATCAACAAGACCAAGTCCCTTGGCTTCGGTTCTGACGAGGCGGGCCTCTCCTACAAGGAGATGAAGGGCCGGGTCACGAGCGAGCTGCGCAAGATCTTCCGTCCCGAGCTCCTCAACAGGATCGACGAGATCATCGTCTTCCACAAGCTCGAGCGCGAGGA
>JADDPM010000047.1:4555-13559 GCA_016781885.1 Rubrobacter sp. | reverse complement strand
ATCCAGATAAAGCGCCTGCGCAAGCAGATGGAGGAGCGCGAGGTGAATATCGAGTTCACCGTCGAGGCCCTCGACAAGCTCTCGGAGGCTGGCTACGATCCGGCCTTCGGCGCCAGGCCCTTGCGCCGCGTGCTCCAGCGCATGATCGAGGATCCGATGAGCGAGATGATCCTGCGTGGCGATATACCGAACGGCTCGAAGGTCATCATCGAGCCTAACGATATCTCCTTCGACGACGTCTCAGAGGACGAGTCCATAGTGAACATCAGGGTTACCCAGCAGCAGGAGGTCGTAAAGGCCGAGTAGGGCAGAACGCAGAGTAGTTCTATCGAGCCGGGGCGCGCAAGCGCCCCGGCTTTTTGCTTGCTGTACTTTCTAGCCCATCTCGTACAATAGAAGCATGGCTATGAAGACTCAATTCGTTTGCTCCAACTGCGGCCACACGGAGCCAAAGTGGCTCGGGCGGTGCCCGGATTGTGGTGAGTGGAGCACGTTCGTCGAGGAGATGAGGGAGGACAAGAAGGTTGTCGGGTTCGCGGCGCGGGCGGCGAACGCGAAGACCCCGGGGCGGGCGGCTGGCGTCACCTTCTCTTTGAATGAGGTGCGGGCGGAGCGCGAGGGCGGTAGGATCGGCACGGGGGTTGGGGAGCTGAACCGCGTGCTGGGGGGCGGTATCGTGCCGGGCTCGCTGGTGCTCGTCGGCGGGGAACCGGGGGTCGGGAAGAGCACGCTGCTCTTGCAGGTGATGGGGCACCTGGGTGAGGGGTGTCTCATGGTTTCTGGTGAGGAGTCTACCCGGCAGGTCGCCCTGAGCGCGCGGAGGCTCGGGGTGGGGGATGCTGGTTTCCGGGTGCTCTCGGAGACGGACGTGGACGTTATAGAGGCGACGATTCTGGAGGAGCGGCCGAAGGTCGTGGTGGTCGACTCGATCCAGACGCTCTACTCGCCGGAGCTTACGGGGGCTCCGGGGGGAGTGGGGCAGGTTCGGGAGACGGCCGCCCGGCTCATGCGGCTCGCGAAGGCGGAGGGGATAGCGGTCTTCCTGGTGGGCCATGTGACGAAGGATGGTTCCATAGCGGGGCCGCGCGTGCTGGAGCACATGGTGGACACGGTGCTGCAGTTCGAGGGAGACCGGTACCAGTCCTTTCGGGTGTTGCGGGCGCTCAAGAACCGCTTCGGATCTACGAACGAGGTCGGGGTCTTCGAGATGACGGGAACGGGGATGGTCGAGGTCGAGGACCCTTCGGCGTTCTTTCTCTCAACGCGAGAGGGGGGGACGCCGCCGGGGGTGGTTACGGTGTGTCTCCTTGAGGGGACACGGCCGATGCTGGTGGAGATAGAGAGTCTTGTCGTGCCGAGCCCGCTGGCGGTGCCGAGGAGGGTTGCGAACGGGATCGAGGTTGGGAGGGTGAACATGTTGTGCGCGGTGCTCTCCCGCCGGGCTGGGCTCGTGCTCGGGGACCAGGACGTGTACGTGAACGTTACCGGGGGCGTGCGGGTCGAGGAGCCGGCGGCGGATCTCGGGGTGGCGCTCGCGATAGCATCCGCGTTGCGGGATAGGGCCGTGGAATCCGGAGCGGCGGTCTTCGGGGAGGTGGGGCTCACGGGGGACGTGAGGTTCGTCTCCGGGGGGCCGCGGCGGGTCGCCGAATTACTAAAGCTCGGTTTCAAGCGTATAATTACTCCGGAAGGCGCGTCCGAGGGGCCGCGGAGCGCCGGGCGGAACGAACGGACCGAGAAGGCGGAGGTTGCGGTGTTAGAGGTAAGGACACTAGAGGAGGCCGTAGGGGCGGCGCTAAGTTGAGCCCCCGGCGGGACGCCCCAGCCGAGTTGGCCGGCGCGTTTGCGCTCGTGGCTCCGGGGACCGAGTTGCGCGAGGCGATAGACAATATCATATGGGCCCGCAATGGCGCCCTGATCGTGGTCGCCAACCCGCGCAAGCTGGAGATGATGGGCTTGCTCTCGGGGGGGATGAAGATCGAGGTCGAGTTCACCCCGATGCGCCTCTACGAGCTCGCCAAGATGGATGGTGCTCTTATCGTCTCGCCGGATGTCTCCTACATTCACTACGCCAATGTCCAGCTAAACCCCGACCCCACCCTCCCCTCCGAGGAGACGGGGATGCGCCACATCGCCGGCCACCGCACCGCCCAGCAGACCGGCGACCTCGTCGTGGTCCTCTCGGAGCGGCGCGGGGTCGTCAGCCTGTACCGGGGACCATACGGGCCGCACGTCCTGGAGGACATAGGGGTCGTACTCTCGAAGGCTGACTCGGCGCTTGCGACCCTGGAGAAGTTTACCCGGCGCCTGCGCGAGGAGGCGCGCGTGCTCACGGTACACGAGTATGACGGGGTCGTGACCCTGAGGGAGGTGGCCGGCGCAGTCGCCACCTTCGAGTACACCGCGCGGATAGCGGCAGAGATAGAGAACTACGTCAGGGAACTCGGGCGTGAGGGGCGGCTCGTGGAGATGCAACTCGAACAGGCCTTTCACAATGTCCCCGAGCAGTACGAGGCTCTTGTTCGGGACTACGCCGCCGAGGATATGAACTACAAGGAGATCCGGACTCGCCTGCACGAGCTCTCCAGCGAGGAGGTCTCCGAGCCGGTACTTATAGCCCAGATCCTGGGCTACGGCCCGGTAGGTTCTCTCGAAGAGTTCTTCTTGAAGCCGAGGGGCTACAGGCAACTGGTGCGCGTACCGCGCCTGCCCAACAGGGTCGCCGAGAAGCTCATAGAAGAGTTCGGCTCCCTGAAGGATCTGCTCGAAGCGACCGAGGAGGACCTCGACGACGTGGAGGGCGTGGGCCAGGCGCGCGCGAGGGCCATCCGGCGTAACCTCAGACGGCAGCGCAGCTTGGAGAACTCTGGAGAGGTGTTGTAACGTGAACGAGACTAACGTTAATATGGACGGGGACGGGGTTCGCCCGACATTCGTCGAGGGGGACATGGTGGTCTACCCAAACCACGGCGCGGGGTGCATCTCCGGGGTCGAGGAGAAGACCATACTCGGCGAGGTGAGGCGCTACTACGTTGTGTACCTGCCGGACACGGAGCTTACGGTCAGCATCCCCGCCGACGGAGACACAGATCTGCGGGCCTGTGCCGGCGAGGAGCAGGTCGCGGATGCGTTGAAGGTGCTCGCGGGCGAGACGACGGATATGCCCTCTAACTGGAACCACCGTCTCAAGCACAACCGCGAGAAGATAAAGAGTGGCGAGATAGAGCAGGTCGCCGAGGTGGTGAGGAACCTCTCCGTCCACAACACGGGGAACAGCCTCTCTACCGGCGAACGCAACATGCTGATGAAGGCACGCCAGATCCTGGCCTCCGAGATAGCGCTCGCCAGGAGCATCGGGGTGGCGGAGGCCGAGAAGCTGGTCGACGAAGCCCTGAAGGACGGGGCCGGATAGCCCCTCTCTCGCCCAGTTCCTTAGCGGTCCCCGCCGTGGCGCTCGTGCTCGCAGGCGGGACCGGGAGCCGGATGGGCCAACCCAAGCAATTCCTCGACCTGCTCGGACATCCCGCCCTCTCCTATACCTTACGCGCCTTCGAGGAGACCCCCGAGGTGGCCCGCATTTACGTGGTCGGCGATCGTGAGCGAGTGGAGGGGCTGGTCCGGGAGTACGGCATAAGCAAGTACGCCGGCTGTACATTACCCGGAGAGAGCCGTTCACTCTCGACCCGCAACGGGATCGCGCTACTCGAAGAAGACCCCCTAAGCGTCGTCCTGGTCCACGACGGAGCCCGCTGCCTCCTCACGCCGGATCTCATCCGGCGTGTCGTAAAGACTATACGTGTCTCCGGCGCCGATGGGCTGGTCCCTGCGCTCCCCGTCTCGGATACTATCAAGGCAGCCGAGGACGGCGTCGTCATGGAGACCCTCGATAGGACGAGGCTCCACGCCGTCCAGACTCCGCAGGCCTTCCGGCTCGGCTCGTTTCGCGATCTGCATGCCGGCCCCGATGAGCAGCTGCGCGCCGCGACCGACGACGCTTCCCTCGTCGAGGGGGCCGGGGGAAGGGTGCTCCTGGTAGAGGGCGAGAGGACCAACATAAAGCTCACCACGCCCGATGACCTGGTGTTCGCCGAGGCCATCCTCACCGCCCGTTCAGGTATGAGATCAGGGGCGCGAAGTTGAGCTTCCGGGTGGGGCTGGGCTTTGACGTCCACGCCTTCGTGGGAGATGCCGGACGCAAGCTCATCCTCGGGGGCGTCGAGATACCCTTCGAGAAAGGCCTCCTCGGCCACTCCGACGCCGACGTCCTCGCGCATGCCGTTACCGACGCCCTCCTTGGGGCCGCCGGCCTCGAAGACATCGGCCACTACTTCCCCGACACCGACGAGAGGTTCAAAGACGCCGACTCCATAGAGCTCCTGCGGCGGGTCCGGGCGGTCGTCGGCGAGTCCTGGCGGGTAGCGAACGTAGACTCCGTCCTGATCTGCGAACGTCCGAAGATAAGAGACCACCGCGACGAGATGAAGAGGAACCTCGCCGGCGCTCTAGGCGTCGAGCCGTCACGCGTCGGTGTGCGCGGCACGACCTCCGAACGCCTCGGCTTTACCGGACGGGGCGAGGGCATAGCCGCCCAGGCCGTTTGCTTGCTGGAGAGCTTGCAGGATAGTGGACGGTAGCCAGGTCCGGGCGCGCTTCGCGCCAAGTCCCACGGGGATGCTCCATCTCGGCGGCGCTCGCACAGCCCTCTTCAACTACCTCTTCGCGCGCCACCACGACGGTAAGCTCGTCTTGCGCATCGAGGACACCGACCTGGCGCGTAGCTCGGCCGAGTTCGAGCGCGCCCAGCTAGAAGATCTAGATTGGCTCGGTCTCTCCTTCGATGAGGGCCCGTATCGCCAGAGCGAGCGGGGCGAGTTCTACGAGGAGGCGGCCGGGCGGCTCGTGGAGGCGGGCTTCGTTTACGAGGCGGCCGACGAGGCTGGTAGGCGGGCGCTTTACTTCAGGCCTACGGAGAGGAGCGGAGCTTTCAGGGATACGTTGCGAGGCACGATCCGCTTCTCGAACGTCGAGGACTTCGTAATACGCAAGTCCGACAGTACCCCGGCCTACAACTTCGCGGCGGTCGTGGACGACGCGGCGATGGGCATAAGCCACGTCATCCGGGGGGAGGAGCACTTGCCTAACACAGTCCGCCAGGTGCTCCTGTACCGGGCTCTGGGGGAGAGCGAGCCGGAGTTCGTCCACCTCGGTCTGATCCTCGGCCCCGACGGCAGGAAGCTCTCCAAGCGCCACGGCGCTGCGAGCGTCGCGGAGTACAGGAGCGAGGGGTATCTGCCCGAGGCGCTCCTGAGCTACCTGTCCTTACTGGGTTGGTCGCACCCGGAGGGCAGGGAGGAGTTCTCGAGTCTCGACGAGCTCGCGCGAGAGTGGGACCCGGCCCGCCTCGGCGCGAGCCCCGCCACCTTCGACATTGACCGTCTTCTCTTTGTCAACGCCCGCTCTATACGAATGCTGCCAGCCGAGGAGTTGTACCGGCGTCTCGCACCCTTCCTCGATGCGCCTTTACCCGAGGGGCGGGAGATGCTCGCGGTCGAGGCGATCCGGCAAGAGATGCGTGTTCTATCCGACGCGCCGCGCTTGCTACGCGAGCTCACAGCTCCCGTGCACTCCTGCGGCTTCGTTCAGGAGCTGCCCGAGTCGAGCGCGCAAGTTTATGCGCACGCCGAGAAGGCTATGGACGGCCGGAGGCTGGAGGATCTGGAGGAATCCAGGGAGCTTGTCCGGGAGCTGCGGGCGTGGGCGAAGGAGGAGGGTATCAAGACTCGTGAGCTGTTGCATCCTTTGCGGCTCGCGCTCACGGGCCGGGACCGGGGACCGGAGATGGCGTATCTCTTCACGATACTTGGGTCGAAGGAGGCAAAGGCCCGGATAGAACGGGCGCGAGAGGCTAGACTAGGGGTATGAGCTTACTGGTACGGGATTCTTTGAGCGGTAGAGAGGTCGAGGTTGGGGAGAACGGCAGGGTCGGGCTCTACGTCTGCGGCCCCACGGTCTACAACCACATCCACATCGGCAACGCGCGGGCGCCGCTGTTCTGGGACGTGGTGGTGCGGTATCTGAGGAGCCGAGGCTACGACGTGACCTTCGTCCAGAACATCACGGACATCGAAGACAAGATCATCAACAAGGCCAACGAGGAGGGCGTCTCCTGGGAGGAGATCGTGCGCCGCTACACGGACTCCTTCCACGAGCGCTTGGAGCTCCTCGGGGTCAACCTCCCGGACGTCGAGCCCTACGCCACCGAACACATCCCCGAGATGATCTCGCTCATACAAGAGCTGATCGAGAAGGGCCACGCCTACGCCCCCAGCAACGGCGACGTCTACTACGACGTCGCAAGCTACCCTTCGTACGGGGCCTTAAGCAAGCAGCGCCCCGAGGAGATGCGCGAGACGGAGAAGGGCGTCACGGGCTACAAAAAGAGCCCGCTGGACTTCGCGCTGTGGAAGGCGTCCAAGCCCGGCGAGCCCTCCTGGGAGAGCCCGTGGGGACCGGGACGGCCCGGCTGGCACATCGAGTGCTCGGCAATGGTCGAGAAGCACCTCCTCGAAGGGGCGGACATCCACGGCGGCGGCGACGACCTGCGCTTCCCGCACCACGAGAACGAGCTCGCCCAGAGCGCCGGCGCCCACCCGGAGCACACCTTCGTCCGCGCCTGGGCCCATCATGGGATGGTAACCCTCGCCAGCGGCAAGATGGCGAAGTCTCTGGGTAACATCCTCGACGTGGAGCGGGCGGTGGAGCTACACGGCCGCAACGCCTTACGGATGTGGATACTACAGAGCCACTACTCGCAGCCCATAGACTACTCCGAGGAGATTCTTGAGGAGAAGCGGCGCTCCTACGAGCGGCTCCAGAACCTGTACGCTCGTATCTCCGGCTCCAATTCCACTTCGGAGCTGGACGAAAGCTTGGCTCACGAGCTGCGGGAGCGTGTGGACCGAGCGATGCTTGACGACCTGAACACCCCGGAGGCCGTCGCTGCCGTCTTCGAAGTGATGGGTCGGGCGGGAGCCGAGATCTCCGCCCGTCCCGTAGCTGCTCACGAGTTCAGAGCGCTCGCTGCGAACCTCGCGGAAATTCTGACCACTTTCGGATTCGATCTCTCGTCCGCCCAAGAAGTGCTACTAACAGGCACTTTGGCTGTTGAAAGCAGCTTTCACGGCGACCTTGAGGTAATTAAGGTTAGGGGGACTTCTGAAGCTCACGAGCAAGTAGTTCAGAAGGTACGGACGAGGGAAGATGCGAGGCGTCAGAAGAATTGGGCGCTCGCCGACCGGCTCCGGGACGAGCTCAAGGTCGAGGGGTGGCTTGTCGAGGACACGCCCGAGGGCCCGGTACTGAGCCGCCGGTAACAGACCTTTATGGCGGAGATCATCTACGGCGTGCGCCCGGTGATCGAGGCGCTACAGAGCAAGCGCCGGGAGGTCTTCGAGGTTCTGGACGCGGTTGGGGAGAAAGGGGTTGCATCCGAGGCCGCCGCCCAAAGGGTGCCGGTAAAGCGCGCCCCTCGTCAACGAATCGAGGAGCTCGCCCGTGGAGGCGCGCACCAGGGCGTGGCGGCACGGGTAGGCCCGTACCCCTACTCCAGCCTCAAACAGATCCTCACCGTCCCTGACCCGCTCGTGGTCGTACTCGATAGCGTCACGGACCCGCGTAACCTCGGGGCGGTGCTCCGGGCGGCGGACGGAGCCGGGGCGAGCGGGGTTGTGGTGCCGAAGGACCGGGCCGTCGGCGTGACGCCCGCGGCCGTGAAGGCGAGCGCGGGGGCGAGCGAGCATGTCGCCGTGGCGCGGGAGACAAACCTGCGGCGGGCTCTGGAGAGGATGAAGGAGGCTGGTGTGTGGGCCTATGCCGCGGAGGGTGGGGGCGCTCCGGCGTATACGGGTCTCGACCTCTCGGGATCGGTCGCCTTCGTGCTCGGGAGCGAGGGGCGGGGCGTCAGGCGGCTCGTGCGCGAGGGGTGTGACGGCTCTGTCTCGATCCCGATGCGCGGCTTGGTCTCCTCTTTGAACGTCTCGGTGGCGGCGGCGGTCCTGCTCTATGAGGCGAGGCGGCAGCGGGGATGACCCGGTTCCTGATCCTTGACGGCTACAACCTCATCGGCGCCCTGGAGCGTTACGCGACGCGGCAGACCGGCAGCCTCGACCGTTCGCGCGAGCTTCTCATCAACGACGCCCTCAAAGCGGCGGGCTGGACGGGCAGGAAGATAATAGTCGCCTTCGACGCGGCCCGGAGCCCTGACCCCGGCCGCACAGAGCTCCGCGCTGGAGGGGCGGTCCGTATCATCTACAGTGCCCCCGGTGAATCAGCCGATGACGTCATAGAACGCCTCATCAGGAACGACGGCAACGCTTACACTATCTGCACCGCCGACTTCGCCCTCCAGCGCGCCGCCCTTGCAAACGGGGCCGCCCGCTCCATCCCGCGCGAGTTCGCAGACCTCCTCGATGAACTCCCCGCCCTCACCCGCACCCCCGACGTTCCCTTCCGCGCCCGCGTCTCCGATCGCCTTTCGCCGGAAGCCCTCCAGTCCCTGGAGAAGCTTCGCCGCGAGGCCGAGGGACGCTAGGATATAATCCATACTAACGCCTGAGTAGCTCAGTGGTAGAGCAGCCGCCTTGTAAGCGGCAGGTCGGGGGTTCGAATCCCTTCTCAGGCTCTTCATCAGAGGGCGAGGGCGTTAGACGTAGTCCTGTCTCCCTTTATCGTCGGCGCGGGGACCATAGCCTGCGAGCGAAGTCCCGGTGAGCCTTTCTTCACAAGCTTCTTTGGTTTTTTATTGTGGAGTGTTGCGAAGTCGTGGTAAAGCTCTGGCGATCCGGGGGCCAGGGGTTTTGTGGTCTGTTGAAAAGTGTGGGGCGTTTGCTACCATATGTAAGCGCCGGAGGCGAGTGGTTTTCGGGCGTCCGTGGGGGGTGTGCCCGAGCGGCCAAAGGGAGCAGGCTGTAAACCTGCCGGCTTAGCCTACGGAGGTTCGAATCCT
>JADDPM010000047.1:0-4425 GCA_016781885.1 Rubrobacter sp. | reverse complement strand
CGGGTCCCTTACATAAGGCGTGGCGGTGTAGCTCAGTCGGTTAGAGCAGCGGAATCATAATCCGCGTGTCGCAGGTTCGAGTCCTGCCACCGCTACTTCCTCGTGTCTCAGTAAATGAGAAACAGAAAGGACGTGGAGCGTAGTGGCAAAGGGAAGATTTGAGAGGAACAAGCCGCACCTGAACATAGGGACTATAGGGCACGTCGACCACGGCAAGACTACCCTTACGGCGGCTATTACGAAGGTTCTGGCTAAGAGGGTCTCTGATGACCCTGCCAACAAGATAGTCGCCTTCGACCAGATAGACAACGCTCCTGAGGAGCGCCAGCGGGGTATTACCATCGCTACTTCTCACCAGGAGTACGCGACTCCTAACCGCCACTACGCTCACGTTGACTGCCCCGGGCACGCCGACTACGTGAAGAACATGATCACTGGTGCCGCTCAGATGGATGGGGCTATCCTCGTGGTCTCTGCGGCCGATGGGCCTATGCCTCAGACTAGAGAGCACATCCTGCTCGCTCGTCAGGTAGGGGTTCCCTACATAGTTGTGTTCTTGAACAAGGCGGACATGGTTGACGACCCTGAGTTGTTGGAGCTGGTAGAGATGGAGGTTCGGGAGCTTCTCTCTGAGTACGACTTCCCGGGGGATGACGTACCGGTGGTCATAGGCAGTGCTCTTCGGGCACTAGAGGGGGATGAGGGGGAGTACGGTGAGGAGGCGATCATGCAGCTTATGGAGGCTGTGGACTCCTACGTGCCCGAGCCCGAGCGGGCGATAGACCGGCCGTTCTTGTTGGCTGTAGAGGACGTCTTCACGATCCAGGGTAGGGGGACTGTGGCCACGGGACGAGTAGAGGCCGGAGAGATAGGGCTCAACCAGGAGGTTGAGATAGTCGGGATCAGACCGACCAGGCGCACGGTGGTCACGGGTGTAGAGATGTTCAACAAGTCTATGGACAAGGCGCAGGCCGGGGACAACATAGGGGCGCTCCTGAGAGGGGTAAAGCGCGACGACATAGAGCGCGGGCAAGTGTTGGCGCAGCCCGGGAGCATAACGCCGCACACGAAGTTCAAGGCCGAGGTGTACGTACTCTCAAAGGAAGAGGGAGGGCGACACACGCCGTTCTTCTCTAACTACAGGCCGCAGTTCTACTTCAGGACGACGGACGTGACGGGGGAGATAAGGCTTGAAGAAGGTGTAGAGATGGTGATGCCGGGAGACAACACGGTGATGAACGTGGAGTTGATCAGTCCAATCGCGATGGACGAGGGGCTGAACTTCGCTATCCGCGAGGGTGGTAGGACCGTTGGTGCTGGCGTCGTTACCGAGATAGTGGAGTAAGCCCGGCGGCTTATCGTTGATTCGGGGGCGAGACGCCGTCTCGCCCCTGTGATTTGGAGGATCGTTGTGCGACAATTAGTAACGCTGGCATGCGAGGAGTGCAAGCGCCGGAACTACCACAGCAGGAAGAACCGGCGGAACACCCCGGACCGCATCCAGTTGCAGAAGTATTGCCCGTGGTGCCGGCACCACACGGCGCACCGGGAGACCCGTTAGGATCGGTCGACAGAGGGCAGTAGCTCAGTTGGTAGAGCAGCGGTCTCCAAAACCGCAGGTCGTGGGTTCGAGTCCCTCCTGCCCTGCTCTCAGTAACTAAAAGAGGCGAGGAAACGATGGGCAACAGACGAGGCGCTACCGCGGCTAAGGGCGGCGGTAGGAGTAAAGCCCAGGAGAAAGAGAAGCGCCGTTTCGGTGGCGGGGCCGTAAAGTTCGCCAAGGAGGTCCAGGGGGAACTCAAGAAGGTGAACTGGCCAAACCGTGACCAGCTCCAGCAGAGCACGGCCGTGGTTTTAATCATCGTGGTGACGCTCACGCTGTTCGTGTGGTTTTGGGATACCATCTTCCAATACCTAGCCAGGCTCATATTTACGTAGTAGAGGGTTGTAGCTTTGAAGAAGTGGTTCGTTGTCAACACGTATTCAGGACACGAGAACAAGGTGCGCGCCACCATGGAGCGCCGCATAGAGTCCTTCGGTCTGAAGCGCCACTTCGGTGAGATCAGCATACCGACCGAGAGCGTCATCGAGATCAAGGACGGCAAGAAGGTCCCCACGATCCAGCGCCAGTTCCCGGGCTACATCCTGGTGAACATGGACCTGAACGACGACACCTGGCGCCTCGTCCGTCACACTCCTGGCGTTACCCAGATCGTCGGCAACGGTGACAAGCCGCTCCCCCTGAGCCGCGCGGAGGTCGAGAGGTTGCTGCGGCCGGGTGAGGCCGCGGAGGCGCGCGAGAAGGTCAAGACCACCGTAGACTACTCCGTCGGGGAGACCGTCAAGGTCATCGCCGGTCCGCTCGCGGACTTTACCGGCGCGATCTCGGATATAAACGTGGACCAGTCGAGGTTGAAGGTGCTCGTCTCGATCTTCGGGCGCGAGACGCCGGTCGAGCTCTCCTTCAGCCAGGTCGCGAAGCTTTAACAACCAACTCAACGGTTAGAAAGGTACTAGCATGGGCAGAGGACGTGGACGCGGCAGGCGCGTTGCGCGCAAGCTGAAGCTGCAGATCACGGGTGGGCAGGCCAATCCGGCGCCGCCGGTCGGTCCGGCGCTGGGTCAGGCGCAGGTGAACATCGGGGAGTTTGTGCGGCAGTTCAACGACGCCACGCGCGACCAGATGGGCCAGGTGGTCCCGGTAGAGATCACGGTATACGAGGACCGTTCGTTCACCTTCGTGACCAAGACGCCGCCGGCGGCGTTCCTGCTCAAGCAGGCCGCAGGGCTCGACAAAGGCAGCGGTGAACCCAACCGGGCCAAGGTAGGAGCGGTCAGCCGGTCGCAGGTCGAGGAGATAGCGAGGACCAAGATGCCGGACCTCAACGCCGCCGACGTAGACGGCGCGGTAAAGATAGTCGAGGGGACGGCCAGGAGCATGGGGATTACGGTAAATGGCTAAGAGGCTACTGGAGCAGAGGCAGCAGATCGACAGGGAGAGGCTCTACCGTCCGCGCGAGGCGCTGGAGCTTCTCCATGGGCTGGACGGGGCGAAGTTCGACGAGAGCGTCGAGGTTCACGTCAACCTCAACGTGGACCCGCGCAAGGCGGACCAGATGGTGCGCGGGACGCTCATGCTCCCGAACGGCACCGGCAAGACGCGGCGGGTCGCGGTCTTCGCGGAGGGCGAGAACGCCCGGGAGGCCGAGGAGGCCGGGGCGGACGTGGTCGGCTCAGAGGACCTGGCGGCGCGCATCCAGAACGAGGGTTTTATGGACTTCGACGTCGCGGTGGCGACGCCGGACCAGATGAGGGTGGTCGGTAGGCTCGGCCAGATCCTGGGTCCGCGCGGTCTCATGCCCAACCCGAAGAGCGGTACGGTCACGCCTAACGTCGGGCGGGCGGTCGAGGACATCAAGCGAGGCAAGGTCGAGTACCGGGTTGACCGGTACGGGATCATCCACGGCATAATCGGCAAGAAGTCGTTTGACGTGGACAGGTTGGTCGAGAATTACTTCGCGCTGCGCGACGAGCTACAGCGAGTGCGCCCGGCGCCGGTCAAAGGCCGGTACTTCAAGTCTATAGCCGTCTCAACCACGATGGGACCATCCATCAAGGTTGACCCTTCGACCGAGAGGGATTAGTATCTCTCTCGCTTAACAAGAGATAGTGGCCAGAGACAGCCGGGACCCTGGGGGAAACCCCTACAAGGTTTAATCATCCGGCCGAGGTCGCAGCTGTTCGAGCTCTAATGAGCCCCGGGTGCCTGCGGCCCCGGGGTTTACTTCGTAGCGGAGGAGTTTGAGGTATGAAACGGGAAGATAAGGCGCGGGTAATTGAGGAACTCGCCGCGAAGCTCAAGGATAGCGCCGTGGTGCTCGTGGACTACAAGGGCATCAACGTGGCCCAGAGCACCCAGCTCCGGGCGCGCAGCCGTGGGTCGGGCGTGGACTTCGTGGTCGCTAAGAACACGCTGACGAAAAGGGCGGCCGACCAGGCGGGCGTAGAGGGCCTCGACGACCTCCTCGTGGGACCGACGGCGATAGCCTTCTCGGAGGACCCGGTTGTGGGCGCGAAGCTGATGGCGGAGTTTGCGGACCAGGTCGAGTCGTTTGTCCTCAAGGGCGGACTCCTCGAAGGCGGCCGTGTGCTGGACGACGCGGGGGTCGTGGCCCTGAGCAGGCTGCCGGGTCGCGAGCAGTTGATCGCCCAGGTGGTCGGGGGCATCGGTTCCCCGCTAACTAGCTTCGTTACGGTGCTGAACAACACCGTCCAGGGCCTCGTGGTCGCGCTTGGCCAGATCGCCGAGCAGAAGCAGGCCGCGCAGTAGGTAGTCGTAGCAGGTAGCAAATGGTAAACGGCAGAGTCAGGAGGACTTGAAGTGGCTGTAAACAAAGAAGAGTTGATGGAGACCATCGAGAACAT
>JADDPM010000298.1:360-1438 GCA_016781885.1 Rubrobacter sp. | reverse complement strand
TAAGGCAAGAGAAAACGCATCCTGCTCGTGCTCGACGGCGTCGGGTATGCGTTCTTGGTGACCTCGGACGTAGCGCGAATTCTCGCTCTGCAGACACCTGGAAGCGCCGAGGCCTTTTACAGGGACGCAAGCGAGCCCTCGACTGACGAGACCGACGCGGAGAGGCCGCCGGACTGGGATCGTTTGCGGGTAGCTGCGGAGCGCAACCCCGGCTGCATAGAGATTCTCGGCCCGCCTCCGTTCGAGATGGCGAAGGAGGGTGCTGCTACTGCCGGGTCCTAGGACGAATCGCTGGAAACTAATGAAGTGCTCAAGGAGCCGGGGTTTTACAGCCCCGGCTCTCTTGCGCCTCTTGCCCTGCCAAGTTTCCGAGAACTCCTTATCGGGAAACCGCGCCGAGTGGCCCAAGGCGACAAGCTCGGAGTCCTCTACGTGCTAGCCCACGGCAAAGAGGGAGAGCTTCGCCAACGTCCCGCGCGATCGAACACGGATCTGTGGCACGTGTAGCGGGCGGAGCTTACCCGGATCCGCTTCCACACCCTCCGCCACACTTACGCTACGCTTCTGCTATCGAGGAACGTCAACCCCAAAATTGTCTCCGAGATGCTGGGGCACGCCAACATCGCCATCACTCTCGACACCTACTCGTACGTCCTCCCGGGCACGCAGGAGAAGGCTGCGAAGGCCCTCAAGAGGCACTGCGGTAGGTTTTGGCGCGAACAGGTCGGAGCGGAATCGCAAAGGCAACCCTTCCGCTCAGCAAGGTGCGCCGCCTCCACACGATTGCGTGCCCCCAGCTTCTTTATTGCGGTGGAGAGATAGTTGCGCACGGTGCCCTCGGAAAGGAACAACTTCCGGGAAAGGTCGTCTCTCGTCGCTCCGTTCGCCGAGGCGGCCAGCACGTCGCGCTCGCGTTGGGTGAGCGGGCTCTGGCCCTCGCTCAGGGCAGACGCGGCCAAACCGGGGTCCACCACCCGCTCGCGGCAGCCACCGCCCGGCGGATGGCTGCCGCGAGCTCCTCCGACGGCGCGTCCTTGAGCATGAACCCGACGGCGCCGCCCTCCATCGCACGCCTCAG
>JADDPM010000298.1:0-245 GCA_016781885.1 Rubrobacter sp. | reverse complement strand
AACACGTGCCGAGATAAGCGTAGATGAGACCTGGTCGCAAAATCCCATCGGGCTCATTCGAACGGGCGATCTCGTACGAGTTAATCCTTCGGACAAGACGATCGAGGTCTTGAATCGCCGGTAGCGCCCTATTTTTGATTACTTGATGGGGGAGTGAGCTCGTTTATTGCGGTCTGGTGTAGCCTCGCACCTTGTCCACTGCAGCCATCAGCGGAAAAAGCCTCAACCACGTGGATCGATTGCGA
>JADDPM010000046.1:8978-15094 GCA_016781885.1 Rubrobacter sp. | reverse complement strand
GAACCCACGGGCGCCGTCTTCGGCGCGCGGAGCACGGCGTCGAGGATCGGGGCGGCGGATGCTCGCACCGGGTCGGCCGCCGGGAGGCCGGTCTCCCCGGAGACGAGCTCGATAAACTTCTCTGCCGCGTCGTCGTCGAGACCTTTTGTGTTGATGCTCAACGCGACCACGGGCGCGGGTTTGACTAGTGCGGCAACACCTTCGTAGAGGCGCTCGATGTCTCGGACGTCCGGACGGGGCACGCCGGCGAAGATCTTCTCTTCCGAGGCGTCGGCGCAGAGGATCAGGCAGTCTGGGCAGGAACCGTGCAGGAGGGCCGTCGTGACGCCGGAGTAGGCCGGATGGGCGAGCGAGCCCTGACCTTCTACCAGGATCAGGTCCGGGGAAGATTCGGCGGCCCTCAGCACCATCTGCTCGGCGGCCCCGGCGGCGAAGTCGGAGACCACGGCGTCTACACAGATCCCCCACCCCGCGATGATGATACCGCTCTGGCCGGTTGCTACGAACTCGGTGGCGACGCCCCTCTCCCTCGCGGCGCGCTCGACCTCTAGAGTAGCGGTCATCTTGCCGATAGCGCTGTTGGTCCCGACTGAGAGCACGACCTTCGGTTCCACCCCAAAGCCCTCCCCAGAGAAGAGCGGCACGTCCCGCGGCGGCTCACGGACGTCCCAGACTCTTGCTCCATGCAGCTCCGGCGCGAGCCGCTGGTGGAGGCCGCTAACGATCTCGAGGCCGGCCTCCGCCGCCTCTCTCAGCGTATCGATCCACTCCTCCGGCAGCCGCCCTCCCGCCGGGGCGAGCCCGACGAGGATGGAGGTCGGGGAGAACTCCAGCGCCTCCTGAAGCGTGCCGACGATGGGCGCGTCGCGCCGGAGTCCCGGCATTACGTCGAGGACGTTGCGCCCGGCCAAAGCCGGGTCTATGACGGCGGCGATCTCATCCCGGCCGTAGGCTATGAGGCCGTGGGCGGTCTTGGCGTGGCGGTCGGCGAACCAGCCGTCGGCGAGGATGGCGTAGCGCCGTCCGGTAATCATAGGGGCTTCACGCCCAGGCCGGGCTCCTCGGGGAGGAGGATGCGGCCGTTGTCGTAGACAAGGCCCTCGAAGGGGTCGTCGGCGAGAAGCATCGCACCGTCCAGGTCCACGAAGTCGACGAGGCCGGAGATCTGGGCGGCGGCGGCGATGCCAAGCGAGGTCTCGACCATGCATCCGAGCATGACGAGCATCCCGTGCGCGCGGGCAGTGTGGATCATGCGTAGCGCCCCCCGGATACCGCCGCACTTGGCGAGCTTGACGTTAACCCCGCTCGCGCATCCGGCAAGCTTCGGCACGTCCTGGGCGGTGATGGCGCTCTCGTCGGCGATGACGGGCAGGGGCTCCGCCGCCAGGGTCGCCGGGCGCAGCGCCTCCGGTCCCGCCGAGGCCGGGACGGGCTGCTCTATCATCCCAACACCCATGTCTTTGAGCCCGCGCGCCACCTCCGGCGCCTCCTCCGGGGAGAAGGCCTCGTTCGCATCCACCCAGATAGTCGCGCCCGAAACCTCAAAGACTTCCCGGACCGTCTCCAGGGTCGCCCTGCCCCCCACTTTCATCTTCAAGATCGGGAATCCGGAGAGCTCTTTCGCGTCCTGGAGCGTGGTGCCGGTCTCCGCTATCCCCAGAGTGTAAGCGCTCACGGGCTCGGGACGGGCGAGTCCCAGGAGCCGGTAGACGGGGATGCCCAGCCTCGACGCCACGAGGTCGTGCAGGGCTGAGTCGAGGGCGGACAACGCGGAGGGAGGGAGGTTTCCGTTCTCCCGGAGGGCGCCCTCGATGTCCCAGGGGTCGCGCACCCGCACCTCCCCGAGCGCATCCGTGACGTTCGCCGCGTTCTGGCCGTAGAAGTCTGTTGGGGCCGCCTCGCCTCGGCCCGAGAAGCCATCCTTCGTAAGCGTCAAGACCACGCGTTCGAAGGAGTCCGAGGAGCCGCGGGAGATGGCGAAGGGGCGTTTGGTGCGCACTGTTAGCTTCTCCACCCCGATCTCCACGGGGTCATTATAGCTACCGGCCGTCAGGTCCGGCACGGATGTCTTCCGGGGGGTCGGCGGTCGTCAAGCTTTAGTTAAAAGCGGATAGCTATAAGTTATACTTCCGGCGTCGGCTGTAGAGTCATGGGTTGGTGTAATTTGGGTGCGAGTACGGTAGCTGTGGCGGAGGTCTTGATCGTCGAGGACGACGCCGTGATCCTCAACACCCTGGCATACAACCTGGAGCGACAGGGCTTCGGAGTACAGAAGGCGACGAGCGGGGCCGAGGCTCTGAAACTCGCCCGCAAGCTAAGGCCGGACCTTATCCTGCTAGACGTGATGCTCCCCGGCGAGACCGGTATCAGGGTCTGCGAGAAGATCCGGGAGGAAGACCGGGAGGTGGTGATCGTCATGATCACCGCCAGGGACGCCGAGGAGGACAAGGTCAGGGGCTTCGAAGCGGGGGCCGACGACTACGTGACCAAGCCGTTTGGCATGAAGGAGTTGGTCGCCAGAATCAACGCGAACCTCAAGAGGAGCATGGGCTCCCCTGGGACGCGCGGCAAGGTGCTCGAAGCCGGGGACTTACGGCTCGACACGAAAAATTTTGTCGCCCAGGTGAAGGATGAGCCCCTCTCCCTGCGACTCAAGGAGTTCGAGTTGTTGGTGGCTTTGGCCTCGCGACCCGGGGAGTTGAAGAGCCGAGAGGACCTGGCAAAGGAGGTGTGGGATCACGCCGGCGTGGGCTCCTCGCGCACCATAGACGTCCACATCCGGCGCATAAGGGCCTCGCTCGCGGAGAGCGACTACGAGTACGTCCACACAGCCCGGGGCTTGGGCTACCGCTTCGAGGCGCGCCCCAAGAGGGAGCTTGAAGGGGCGCCCATCGAGGAGAGACCGCTCCATCCGCGTGGATAGCGAGATAGTGGAGCAGCGCAAGAAGGGGGTTGCTCCCGCGCCGGCCAATCCCGTCGAGAGCCGTTTCGAGGGGGATGACTCGGGGGACATTGGTGACGTGAACCTCGTGGACCTCAAACGGGTCAACAAGATACGCCGTGACTTCGTCGCGAACGTCTCTCACGAGCTAAAGACCCCGGCAACGAGCTTGAAGCTCCTCGCCGAGAGCCTCGTCGACATTCTGGAGGAGGATCCGGACCAGGCGCGTTTCTTCGCCGAGCAGCTAAAGAACGAGACCGAGCGTCTGGCGAACCTGATCACGGACCTTTTAGACCTGGCGCGCCTGGAGAGCGGCGAGGGCGTGCAGAACCCCCAACCCGTGGACGCGCGCGCCGTGCTCATGGTCACGCTCGCCCGACTCCGGCCCGCAGCCCGCCGCAAAAACATCTCCCTTTCCTGGAAACGCTCGGGCAGCACCGGTCTGTACACTGTCAACGGCAACGAGACGCAGCTCACCTCTATGTTCTCGAACCTCGTTGAGAACGCCGTGAAGTACACCCCGCCCGGCGGGCGTGTGGAGGTCGCCGCCAAGACGAACGGGAACGAGGTCGTCGTGCGCGTCTCTGACACGGGCATAGGCATACCGGAGAAGTACCTCGCCCGCATCTTCGAGCGCTTCTACCGGGTAGACAAGGCTCGCTCCAAGGAGACCGGCGGTACCGGCCTCGGCCTGAGCATCGTACGCCACATTGCCGAGAACCACGGCGGGCGCGTCACCGTAAAGAGCACTCCGGGCGAGGGCTCGACCTTCACCGTCTACCTCCCCCGCGGCTAGCCTCCGTCTTACAACAATCAGTGTAGAGAGAACTACCAACCTTTCGCTAAAGAACAGTAGCTGCAATTAAAGTTTTGAGTCACTCCTGCCGATAAATGAATGAACGTTATTTGTGGGCTAGCGAGGGTCGCTTTTGGAGCTCTCGAAACCGAGATAGAGTGGAGCAGGGCTTGAAGGTTCTGATTGCCGAAGACGACGCTAGCTCTCGCATGATCCTCAAAAAGGGCGTCGAAAAATTCGGCCACGAGTGCAGGGTGGCCGAGGATGGTCTGAAACTTCTCCGCAAACTACCGGTTAGTTCGGTATAGAAGCAGTGGAAGGAGGAACGGTTGAACTTTGATGGAGAGGTTATGAGTCGATGAACCATACAGAGATGGCAGTGGCCGCTGGTTGGGATCTGCGCCTCGTAGTCCTCTCTTACGTAGTTGCGGTCTTTGCTTCTTACACCGCGCTAGACCTCGCAGGGAAAGTTGCGGCAACCCAGGGGCGAGCCCGTAGGATATGGTTGGCCGGTGGTGCTTTCGCTATGGGTACCGGCATCTGGGCCATGCACTTCACCGGGATGCAGGCCTTCAAGATGCCTATGCCGGTAACCTACGATGTGTCCATTACGCTACTCTCGATGATAATAGCAATTGCCGCATCGGCATTAGCGCTCTTCGTCGTAAACCGTGGCCTAGTGGGGCTAGCACCGTTGCTCGTAGCTAGCCCGATAATGGGCGTCGGCATAGCCTCGATGCATTACACGGGCATGGCAGCGATGCAGATGCCGGCGATCATAAGCTACGATCCCCTCCTCTTCACGCTATCGGTTTTGATCGCGATCGGTGCTTCGATAGCCGCGCTGTGGCTGGCGTCCAGGTTCAGCATAGCGAGCAACGCGGGCGGAAGATGGCAGTGGGCGAAGGGTGGCAGCGCACTGGTCATGGGAGCCGCCATAGTGGGAATGCACTACACCGGAATGGCGGCGGCCACCTTCATGCCGACTGGCGAGGGCACGGCGGAGGCGACCTCCGGCATAAATACCTTCGCGCTAGGTTTCGGCATCGGGATCGTCACGCTGATGATTCTGGGGATCACGCTGGTGACCTCTGTTGTCGACCAGAGGTTCTCGGCCCAGGCCGCCGAGCTGGAGAAGACCGAGCGTCAATACGAGTCGCTTTTCAGGCACAACTCGGATGCGGTCTACTCTCTAGATCTGGAGGGCAAATTTCTCACTGCTAACGCGGCCATGGAGGAGATGCTGGGTTACCGAACTGAGGAGCTTCGGCAAAAGCTGTTCACCAACTTCATCGTCGCAGAGGACCTCGAAGAATCGGTCCGATATGAGGATGCGGCAGGAGGCAAGTCGCAGAACTACGAGACTACCATCGTCAACAGAAGCGGTACCCGTGTAGACCTCAACGTGACGAGCATCCCGATCGTCGTGTCCGATAAGGTCGTCGGTATCTACGAGATCGCCAAAGACGTCACCCATCGCAAGCAGGCCGAGAAGGAGATCCGCCAGCTCAACGAGAGCCTGGAGAAGCGGGTCAAGGAGCGCACCGAGCAACTCGAAGAGAGCGAGGAGCGCTACAGGTTGGTGATCGAAGGTTCCAACGACGGTATCTGGGACTGGGACATCCGCACCGGCGACCTCTACTGGAATGAGTGCCTCTTCGAGATCTTCGACCTCTCTAGCTCTGAGGTTACCCCGACCTTCGAACTGTTTACCGAAAGGCTACACCCAGAGGACAGACAAAGAGTTATAGACGCCGTAACAGCTCACCTGGAGCGCGGCGTGGAGTTCAACGAAGAGTTCCGCATTCGTCGCCCCTATGGCGAGTACCGTACCTGTGTTGCTCGTGGGCAGACTCAATGCGACGAGGACGGGGCGCCGATCCGCATGGCGGGCGCGTTGACTGATATCACCGAGCGCAAGCAGGCTGAAGAGGAATTGCAGCGCAGCGAGAGCAACCTTCGCGCCGCGCAACGGATCGCTCACCTTGGAAGCTGGGAGTACGTCTTGGACGAGGACAGGGCGCAGTGGTCCGCTGAACTTTACCGTATCTTCGGGTTTGCTCCGCAGGAGTTCGTCCCAAGATACAAGATGTTCTTTGACTATGTCCATCCTGACGACAGAAGAACTGTGCAAAAAGAGGCTCTCAGGGCCATGCATGGAAGAGGGAACTCCAAAATCGAGTACCGCATAATTCGGTTGGACGGCGAGGTACGCTACATTCACAGCGAGTACGAAGTCGTGCGCGATGCGTCAGGTAGGCCGACCAAGATGATCGGGACTGTGCAGGACATAACCGAGCGCAAGCAGGCCGAGGAGGAGATCCGGCAACTGAACGAGACCCTTGAGAGGCGGGTCGAAGAGCGTATGGCACAGCTACA
>JADDPM010000046.1:0-8849 GCA_016781885.1 Rubrobacter sp. | reverse complement strand
GATCGAGACCATAGACTTCGACTTGAGAGCAGCGGTAGAGGAAACGGTAGGGCTGCACGCCGAGCGGGCTCACAGTAAGGGGTTGGAGCTTGCGAGCCTCATCGAGTACGACGTACCCACCGCCCTTAGGGGAGACCCAGGGCGTATAAGGCAGGTGCTTACCAACCTCCTGGGCAACGCTGTCAAGTTCACCGAAGAAGGGGAAGTCGTCCTACGCATCAGTCTGGTCGAGGACGAGCCCCAGGCGGCTGTGGTGAGCTTTAAGGTGACGGACACCGGCATCGGGATGAGCCAAGGGCAGCAGAGGAGGCTCTTCCAGTCCTTCACCCAGGCCGATGCCTCAACCACCCGCCGATACGGGGGCACGGGGCTGGGGTTGGCTATCTCCAAGCAGCTAGTAGAGTTGCTTGGCGGTCAGATAGGGGCGACGAGCGAGCCGGGGGCGGGGAGCACCTTCTTCTTCACCTTGCCCCTAGAGAAGCAGCCCGAGGGTACTCAAGTCACCCGAGCTCCTCGCATCGATCTCAGCGGCCTGCGCGTGCTGGTTGTGGACGACAACGAGACCAATCGCAAGATAGTGCACCACCAGATCATCTCCTGGGGCATGAAATACGGTGAAGCCGAAGACGGACAAAGCGCCTTAAAGATACTGCGGACTGCCGCAGAGCGGGACGCGCCCTACGATCTGGCGATCCTGGACATGCAGATGCCCCAGATGGACGGCATGGAACTCGCAAGAAGGATAAAGGCCGACCCTTCGATCACCTCCACCAAGCTAATCATGATGAGCTCCATAGGCCAACGCGGGAATGCGGAGGAAGCGCGCCAGGCGGGCATGGAAGCCTATCTTAGCAAGCCCGTAAGGCAGTCCCAGCTCTATGATGTTATTGCGACGGTGATGGGCAAGCCGGTCGAGAAGGAAGAAGCCGCGAGGTTAGAAAACCAAGCACAACTCGTCACCCGCCACAGCCTCCAGGAAGCAGAAGTCAGCTCGCGCGCCCGCATCCTCGTGGCAGAGGACAACTCCGTGAACCAGAAGGTGGCGGTGAAGATGTTGGAGAAGCTCGGATACCATGCTGACGTCGCAGCAGACGGTTTGGAAGCCGTAGAAGCCCTCTCGCGTATCCCGTATGCAGCGGTGCTGATGGACGTGCAGATGCCAGAGATGGACGGATATGAGGCCACAGCCGAGATTCGCAAGCGTGAGGAGAGCCAAGAAGATTGGCATACACCCGTAATCGCCGTAACTGCTAACGCCCTGGCAGGAGACCGAGAGAAGGCTTTGGACGCCGGGATGGACGACTATCTCTCAAAGCCGGTAAAGACCGAGGAGCTAGAGACGGTCTTGGGACGCTGGACCTTGCAACCCGATGTGAAAGCGCCCGTCCCTGAAGAAGCAACCGACGGCAGCGCGTCCCCAGGAGGCATCACCGACCCCCTGGACCAAAGCGTGCTTGAGGGCTTGCGCGAACTCGGCGGGCCGGAGCTCCTTACAGAGCTGGCGGAGCTCTTCTTGGAGGACGTGTCAGGTCAGCTTGAGGCTATGCGAGAGGCTATCGAAGGCGATGATGCTTTGTCTGTAGAGCGGGTAGCGCACACCCTCAAAGGGAGCTGTGAGAACATGGGTGCCACAAGGATAGCCGCGCTCTGTGCCGAGATCGAGGAGATCGGCGGCTCGGGAGATCTCGCGAGATCCTCCGAGTCTTTAGAGCGTATTCGAGCGGAGTTTGACCGCGTCCGTCCGGCTCTCGAAGCCGAACTCTCGAAGGCCACCCCATGAGAACACAAACAGCAAAAGCAGTTAAAGCTTCAACCATTCGTCACTATAACATTCAGTATAGATCTTTTATGTGGGTAGGTGGATAGTTGGGCAAGAAACGTAGACGCCCTGTAGCTCCGAACTCTGGTCTGACCGATGATCGATTCAACACTAATGCGTCTGACGCTGAGAGACGCGAGACAGAGCGCCTGGCGGCACTCGACTATCTAGACGCGGTACGCCCCGAAGTGGATCGGGTACTCCAGCAACTCGTAGACGACGTGCGCGAGGCCTTCGATACAGACCTGTGCATGGTCAACCTGGTCCTCTCGGACGTGCAGTACTTCAGGGCCTGGTCGGGAGAGCTTCCCTCCGGCCTGGCCGAAGCCAGGCAAGACCCGCTCGAACACAGCATGTGCCAGTACGTGGTAGAGGCGGAGAAGCCGCTTGTCGTGGAGGACTTGCTCGCCACCGAGAAGTTCAAGGACCAGCACTTCCTCCTCAACTACAGCATCCGCTTCTACGCGGGTACGCCGCTCATTACCTCCGACGGACACGTCATAGGCACGCTTTGCCTGCTCGGCACACGGCCCAAGGAGATCAGCCAGGAGCAGATGACGTTGCTCGGGGCGTTTGCGCAGGCGGTGGTCGGGCGACTCGAATTGCTCGGCGCCTTAAGGCGCGAGCAGACCGCGAGAGAGGACGAAGCTCGACGCAGCAGGGAGCTTCACCAACGCACGCTGGACTCCTCGCAAGCCGTGATCGCCACCGTCGGCGCGGACGGGACGTTCAAGACCATAAACCGGGCAGTTGAGAGGGTTCTGGGCTACGAGGCCGAGGAGCTCGTCAGACGCAACTATCTTGGCCTGGTCCATCCCGACGACCGCGACCTCAGCATTAGGCTGACCGGCGTAATCGAGGACGGCACAAAAGAGGCCAGATTCGAGAATCGTTGTCTGCGCAAGGACGGCGGCGTTGTATATATCGAGTGGAATGTCACCGCCCGCCCGGAAGAAGGCTTGGTGCACTGTGTAGCCCATGACGTAACCAAGCGCAAGAGAGCCGAAGAAGAAGTACGCAAGAGCGAGGCCCGTCACCGCGCCGTGGTAGAGACAGCCGATGACGCTATCCTCACCATGACGAGGGACGGGCTGATCCGCTCGTTCAACCCAGGGGCGGAGCGTACGTTCGGCTACAAGGCGGAGGAAGCCGTCGGACAACCGCTAAGGATGCTGATGCCCGAGCGCTTTAGAGGACCGCACGAGGAGGGCTTTCGCCGCTACCTCAAGACAGGCGAGGCACACGTGGTGGGGAAGGGGCCGGTCGAGCTTGCGGGCCTGCGCAAGAGCGGGGAGGAGTTCCCGCTGGAGCTCTCTCTGGGGGAGATGCGTTCGGGAGACAACCTCATGTTCACCGGCGTCATCCGAGACATTACCGATCGCAAGAGGGCCGAGGAAGCCGTCAGGGAGAACGAGAAGCGCTTTAGGCAGCTCTTCGAGCAGTCTCTGGACACCCTGCTGGTCCACGACTCGCGGGGATGCATCGTGGACTGCAACGAGGAGGCGTGCCGGTCTTTGGGCTATACCCGCGAGGAACTACTCTCCCTCCGCATAAAGGATCTCGCCACCAACCTGGTTTCCGATGAAGGCAAGCGTCCCAGAACAGAGCCCACACTCTGGCAGCGTGCCATGGCTGGCGAACCGGGCAGGATCGCGGGCGCTCACCGGGGGGAGCATCGGCGCAAGGATAATACGACCTTTCCGGTAGAGGTCCATGTCGGCTCCGTCGATTACGGCGGGGAGAGGATGATCTTCGCCTCCGCCCGCGATATCACCGAGCGCAAGCAGGCGGAGGAGGAGATTCGGCAACTCAACGAGGAACTCGAAGGCCGGGTCGAGGAGCGTACCGCCCAGCTTCAAGGCACGCTTGCCGAGCTTGAAAACACTCTGACAAAGCACGAGCGAGCGGTCGCCCGGGAGAGGACCTTGAGGAGCGCCAGTGCTGCGCTTGTAGCAGCCCCAGACCGAGAGCGCATCTACGCGGCGGCCCTTGAGGGGATCCTTCCCTTTATAGATGAGGCTCCTCCAGGAACCCGAGTGAGCATCTGGTCAGGCTCGAGTGAGAAAGACGTCTGCATGGGTGCAGCGGGCGATCATGCGGCGGAGATCGAGGGCAGAGAGACCTACATTCATCAGTTTCCTGATTGGGTCCGACTCCCCCTCCTCGAAGGTCGGCCCGTCGAACTTCGCCCTCTCGATGCCGCCGAGTTCCAGAGCGCCTTCGCCTTCCAGACCAAGCTGGGCACACTCTTCATGATCCCACTGATCATCCAGGGAGAATTAAGAGGCAGGATCGTGGTAGCCAGCGACTCGGCCCTCCTTAGCGAAATTAAGTACGCGCTCGAGACCTTCGGCTCCCAGGTCGCGCTGGCGCTGGAGCGGTCGGATCTCATCGAAGATTTGCATCGACGCCAGAGCGAGGAGCGCTTTGGCTCCCTGATCCAGAACTCGTCCGACATCATCATGATTACGGAAGCAGATCGCACCGTTAGCTATATCAGCCCGGCGGTCGAGCAGGTGCTTGGCTACAAGCCCGAGGACATAATCGGTAAGATCAGCTTCACCCATATACACCCCGAAGATTCGGCAGGAGTGCAGAATCTCATTGCCAATGCCATAAGCAAGCCTGGCGTCACCTTATTGATGGAGTTGCGTCTTCAACACGCGGACGGCTCCTGGCGGCATATCGAGACACACTGCACCAACTTGCTCGACGACCCGGCCGTAGGTGGTGTCGTGCTCAACGCCCGCGACATCACCGAGCGCAAGCAGGTGGAAGAGGATATTCGGCGCCTCAACGAGACCCTTGAGAGGCGCGTTGAGGAGCGCACCAAAGAGTTAGAAGCCGCCGTCACCGAGCTGAAGGAGAGCGAGGAGCGCTACGTCTTGGTAGCAGAGGGCTCCAACGATGGCATCTTCGACTGCGACCTCCGCACGAGTGAACTCTTCTGGAATGAGCGCCTCTACGAGATAGTCGGTCTCTCACGCTCGACGTTCACCCCGACTCTCGACGACTTCTTCGAGCTTCTGCACCCGGAGGATCGCGAAAGAGTATCCGAGAATCTGACGGCGCATCTGGAACGCGGCAGCGGATACAATGTGGAGTTTCGTCTCCGGCACTCGGACGGCGGGTACCGGACTTGCATCACGCGGGGCAAAGCCCAGTACGACGAGGAGAGGACGGCGTTTCGCATGGCGGGTACGGTGACTGACATCACTGAGCGCAAGCGTGCTGAGGAAGCTCAGCGCTTCCTGGCCGAAGCCAGCGCGGAACTCGCCTCCTCGCTCGACTACCGCGCCACGCTCGCGAGCGTGGCGCGCCTCGCGGTGCCCGGTCTCGCAGACTGGTGTGCCGTGGACGTACTGGAGGCAGACGGCTCCATCAACCGGCTCGTGGTAGCCCATGAGGATCCTGAGAAGGTCCGGTGGGCGCGTGAGTTGCAGGAACGCTTCCCGCCCGACCCGAACGCTCCCTATGGGGCAGCCAGGGTGCTGCGCACGGGCGAATCCGAGTTCATGCCGGAGATACCTGAGTCGGTCTTGGATGAAGCCCCCCGCGACCCCGAGCACCGCGAGATTCTGCGCAAGATGGGACTCAAGTCTTACATGGTGGTGCCGCTGATCGCCCGGGGAAGGACTCTCGGCGCGATCACGTTCGTAACGGCGGAGTCGGAGCGGCGTTATGGGCCTGAGGACCTGGGTCTGGCAGAGGAACTCGCCCGCCGAACGGGACTGGCGGTGGACAACGCACGCCTCTACGATTCGGCTAGGAAGGAGCTCACCGAGCGTGAGCGTGCGGAAGAAGAGATCCGCAAGCTCAATGAGAACCTCGAGAGGCGCGTTGAGGAGCGCACCGAGCAGCTCGAAGAAGCCATGAAGGCCGCCGAGGCGGCTAGTCGGGCCAAGAGCGACTTCCTGGCGAACATGAGTCACGAGATCCGTACCCCCATGAACGGCGTGGTCGGTATGACGGATCTCTTGCTGGACACCCCGCTCTCCGACGAGCAGCGCGAGTATGCAGAGACGGTGCGGCTCTCTGCCGATAACCTCCTGGTCATCATCAACGACATCCTCGACTTCTCAAAGATCGAGGCCGGTAAGATACGCATCGAGACCATAGACTTCGACTTGCGAACAGCGGTTGAGGATACGGTCACACTCCTCGCCGAGAGGGCTCATGAGAAGGGATTGGAGTTGGCGAGTTTGCTTGGTCACGATATGCCGACGGCCTTGCGAGGAGACCCGGGGCGCATAAGGCAAGTCCTGACCAACATCCTGGGCAACGCGATCAAGTTTACGCAACAGGGTGAGGTCGTCTTGAAAGCCGATCTCGTCGAGGAGACGGACGGTGCGGCGACGATCCGCTTCGAGGTCGTGGACACCGGTATCGGCATGACGGAAGAACAGCGGTCGCGTCTCTTCCAGTCCTTTATGCAGGCCGACACCTCCACTACCCGCAGGTTCGGAGGAACGGGGCTCGGGCTCGCGATCAGCAAACAACTCGTCGAGCTTATGGACGGGGAGATCGGGGTTACTAGCGAACCGGGCGTAGGGAGCACGTTCTGGTTCACCCTGCCCCTGGAGAAGCAGGCCGAAGGAGCGCAAACCAAGCCCGCCGCTCCCGCCAACTTACGGAACTTGCGTGTCCTGATCGTGGACGACAACGCGATAAATCGCACTATTCTGCAAGAACAGCTGACCGCCTGGGGGATGCGTAGCGGGCTCGCCGAGAACGGCCCGCACTCCCTGGAGGAGATGCGCTCGGCCGCCGAAGGTGGCGAGCCCTATGACCTGGCGGTACTGGACATGCAAATGCCCGAGATGAACGGCATAGAGCTTGCTCAAAGGATAAAGTCGGACCCCGCCATCTCCCCTACTCGCCTGGTGCTTCTCTCCTCCTCGGGCCAGCGCAGTCACGACGGTGAGGAGGCCCGGCGCGCCGGAATAGAAGCTTACCTGACCAAGCCCGTCAGGCAGGCGGAGCTCTACGAGACCCTGGCAACCGCTACAGGTGCGCTTACGGGGGTCGCCCTGGAGAAGGACCATCTCGTCACCCGCCACTCCTCGCGCGAAAAGAGGGCCAGCATGTGCGCTCACCTGCTGGTTGTCGAGGACAACCCGGTCAACCAGAGAGTAGCCGTAAAGATGCTGGAGAATCTCGGTTATCGGGCGGACGTGGCTAACAACGGCCTGGAAGCGCTCGAAGCGCACTCCCAAACCTCATATACTGCGGTGCTGATGGATGTGCAGATGCCGGAGATGGACGGTTATGAGGCTACCGCCGAGATCCGGCGCCGCGAGAGCGAGGACGGAGGCGACAGTCGCCGCACCCCGATCATCGCGATGACCGCTAACGCGATACAGGGCGACCGGGAGAAGGCCATCGAGACCGGGATGGACGACTACGTCTCGAAACCGGTCAAGTCAGAGGATCTGGATGAAGTACTCAAGCGCTGGGTCTTTAGATCAGACGCGCCGGACGCTCCCTTGCTGGCTTTGGACGCCGAGACCTCTATAGACTACGCGGTTTTAGAGGGCCTGCGCGAACTACAGCAGGACGGCGAACCGGATTTTTTGGTAGAGCTCATAGAGCTTTTCCTTAACGGCATTCCGCCCCAACTGACGGCCCTGCGGGAGGCCATCCAAAGGGACGACGCCGGGACCATCGAACGCATCTCCCACGCGCTCAAGGGGAGCTGCGGCAATATGGGCGCCCGGCAGATGGTCACCCTCTGCGCGAAGCTTCAGGACGCCGGCTCATCCGGGAACTTCGCAGGTGCCCCTGAGCTACTCGGACGTCTGGAGGCCGAGTTCGGGCGCGTCCGTCTGGCACTGGAAGCCGAAGCGAAGAGGCGCCGTAGTTGAGAGTCCTGATCGCCGAGGACGACACTATATCCCGCATGGTCCTCCGACGCGCCGTGGAGAAGTTTGGCCATGAATGCCTGGTGGCTGAGGACGGAGAGAAGGCCTGGAAACTCTTCCAGGACACCCCGGAAGTGGACGTCGTCATCAGCGACTGGATGATGCCGGGCATCGAGGGGCCCGAGCTCTGCCGCAGGGTCAGAGAAGCGAATGGCGACTGGTACACCTTCTTCATCTTCCTGACGGCGCTCGGAGACAAAGAGCACCTGCTGGAGGGCATGCAGGCGGGCGCCGACGACTACCTCGCTAAACCTTTAGACCGCGAGCAGCTACAGGTACGCCTGATCGCCGCCTCCCGTGTAAACTCGTTGCATCGGCAGCTTAACGAGCAGAAGATGAAGCTGGAGAACCTCAACAGGGAGCTGTTCGTTACATCTCGCCGGGACCCCTTGACTCGCCTCGGCAACCGGCTGCAGCTGCGGGAGGACCTCGAGACGATGAGCGCCCAGGCGGAGCGCTACGGTCACAGCTACTGCGCCATTCTCTGCGACATAGACTGCTTCAAGGCGTACAACGACCACTATGGTCACCTAGCCGGGGACGGTGTACTCGAGAAGGTGGCGGAGGTGATCTCTGGAAACCTTCGCGCGGGCGACTCGTCCTACCGCTACGGCGGCGAGGAGTTCCTGATTATTTTGCCCGAGCAGTCCCTAGAATCCGCGAGCATCGCTGCCGAGCGCCTGCGCCGCGGCATCGAAGCACTGTCAATCATTCACGAGGCGAAGACGCCACCGGGGGTCTTGACCATTAGCCTCGGACTGGCCGTACTCCAACCGGGCGAGAAAAAACCGGCCGAGACGCTCCTGAAAGAAGCCGACGCTGCGCTCTACAAGGCGAAAGAGGCAGGCCGGAACAGGGTCGCGGTCTACGAGGATACGAATAAAGCCTCAAATGCACCGTAAACAGGAGCAGTCGGGCTTCGAGGATACGTAGGTCCGCCGCTCGTCGGCGGCGTACGCGGTGACGAGGCTCTCCGCTTCCGGTCCTAACCCTCCGCCTTCTTCAGGGCATACAATCTCCTTCTAGAGCAAGGGCTCCAGGAGCCGCGCTTTCTACGCGCTTGATCCTCGATACAGCGGTTCTCACGACGATTGAGCGTCGAGCGGGTA
>JADDPM010000297.1 GCA_016781885.1 Rubrobacter sp. | reverse complement strand
TCTGGTGTCGCACGTGCATCAGGTCGGGGCGTGTGGGCGGCTCGATCTCGCAAACCCACTGGAACGCCTCCCCGCCCACGTGCTCAGCCTATTTCACCTTGTGGAGGGCGGGCGAAGCCTCCCGGATCTGCGCGGCTATGGATAGCCGCCTCACCGGGAGCAGATACTCCCAGAGCGGAAATTCGGCGTTCGGCGGGAGGAAGACAAAATTGCCGTCGCCGTGCGACAAGAGCGCGTGATCCATTGAGGCATGCCCCCGGATGCTAACGACGAGTGGCTCGACCCCAACGACCAGATGGGCCTGTGGGAGTACCAGCTCCAGCCCTTGACCGTGGAGTCGCTGAGGAGCCCCCTCGCCTCCCTCAACAATCACCTCCCGGTCGAGGTCCAGTTCTAGGAACGTCGAGTATCACGTCACCGGGAATCCAGCGTTCGACCTCTGCCCGCACGGGCACGATGGCGTTCAGGGACGTCAGCACGCCGAGTCAGGCCAGGCTGACGTCGGGCTCGCTCAGGTGGCACCAGCGGCCCAGCCAGTCCCGCTCGATGTGATCGGGGAAGCGGCCGTAGGGTGGCTGCTCGCTCCGCTCAGCTGCGGCGACCGGCACGAGGCCGAGGCTTCCGGGTGGCAGCGGGGACCTCGACGACAGCAGCGTCGCCGACGAAGGGAGCCGGCTATGCCGAAGATGGTTTGAGACGATGATTGTGGGCACGGGTTGTGGACGCGCCCGATCGTGCAAGTCATGGTGGTCGCAGTGGTCGTCTCAGAAACGACCGTTTCTGAGTTGCGGTGCGTGTGACTTCGAGGTGACTGCTGACCTTCACATGTGGCGTCTGCAATGGCAATTGGACGTTCGAGAGTACCCATCTCATGGACCTGCCTACACCTTTTACCGGGGTGGGCAACCTCGCCACCGTGACCGACGCCACCGGGAAGGTGTCCTATGGCTACAACGCGGTGGAACCTGGTCACCAGCGTGGTGGAGCCGGGTGGGCACACCACCACCTTCGCCTAACGACGACGACGACAACCGCACCACCACCGCCTACCCCAACGGCGTCACCCAGCGGGTGACCTACGACGCCTCGGATCGCCTCACCAGCATCGAGGGGACCAAGGGCACCAGCGTGTTGACCCGCTTCGCCTACACCTATGCCCGCTCGGGGACCGACACCGGACTGCGCCACTCGGTCACCGACAAGGCCAACAACACCACCGCCTACACCTACGACGCCCTCGACCGCCTCGTCCAGGCTAAGACCACCTCCAGTTCGGGCAGCGTCCAAGACGACTTCCGCTACGGCTACGACCCGGTCGGCAACCGCACCAGCGACACCGTGCGCCAGAGCGGCTTGTTCGGCGCCAGCGACGTCACCACCACCAGCACCTTCAACGTCGTCGACCAGCTCAGCGCTCGGGGCGACGTGACCT
>JADDPM010000045.1 GCA_016781885.1 Rubrobacter sp. | reverse complement strand
GCGCATCCTGGAGACCAACCCCGCCTTCCGGAGAATGCTCGGACACAACCCCGAAGAGCTAGAGCAGATGACGGTCTACGATCTGGTCCCAGGCCGTTCGGAGAGCGTCGACCGCAACGTCCGGCGCGCCTTAAAGCAGGGCCACGTTCTGGTCGGCGAGAGGCAATACCGCCGCAAGGACGGCTCGTCGGTCGAGTTAGAGGTCTCGGGGAGCGTGATCTCCTACGGAGGGAAGGAGGTGTTGTGCGACGTCGTCCGCGACATCAGCGAGCGCAAGCGGGCCGAGGAAGAGCTGCGCAGGAGCGAGGCCCGCAACCGGGCGATGCTGGAGGCCTACCCCGACCTCGTGTTCCGCGTGAGCCGCAACGGCGAGTTCCTGGACTTCCAGGCCAACGAGGACGCCAAGCTCTACGTCCCACGCGAGGAGATCATCGGCAGCAACGTCCGCGACACGTTGCCGCCCGACATGGCCGCCGAGATCCTCGACCATCTCGCCCGTGCGCTCGAGACGGGCGAGATGCAGATTTATGAATACCGACTTCCCGTGCCGGAAGGTCCGAGGGACTTCGAGGCCCGCTTCGTCGCAACCGACCTGGACGAGTCCCTCTGCATCATCCGCGACATAACCGAGCGCAAGCAGGTCGATAAGATGCTGCGGCAGCAGTCGGCCGCTATGGACAATTCGGCCGACGGAATAGCCATCCTCGACCGAGACGGCCTGTATACCTACCTCAACGAGGCCCACGTTAAGGTTCACGGCTACGACGCCCCCGAAGAGCTCCTCGGCAAGAGCTGGAAGACGCTCTACGGCGAGGACCAGCTCGCATGGTTGGAAGGACGCGTCGGGCCCGCGCTCGAGAAGGGGGGCTACTGGCGGGGAGAAGCGATCGGCAAGAGGCGAGACGGAAGCACTTTCCCGCAAGAGATCTCGATCGCCAGCATCGAAGGAAGCGCGCTCGTTTGCGTGGTCCGCGACACTACGTTACGCAAGCGGGCGGAGGACGCGCTGCGCGAGAGCGAGGAGCGCTACCGGGCGGTGGTCGAGCGAACGGCCGACGGCGTCCTCCTGTGCGACATGGAGAGCAAGTGCAAGCGCATCCTGGAGTCCAACGCCGCCCTCCAGGGTATGCTCGGGTACACCGCCGAGGAGCTTCGCGGGATGAGCCTCTACGAGATCATCGACGACGATCCGGAAGGTATCGATCGCAACAGCCGGCGTATCCTCGAGAAAAGAAGTCACTTCATCGGCGAAAGGCGCTACTGCCGCAAGGATGGGTCCGCGGTGGACGTCGAGACCAGCGCGACCATGATCCCTTACGGCGACAAGGAGGTGCAGTGCCTCATCGCCCGCGACATAACCGAGCGCAAGCGGGCGGAAGAGGAGCTCAAGCGTAGCGTGGACAAGCTGGCCGGCCTCAACGAGGCCGGTCGAATCCTGAGCTCTACCCTGGAGCTTGAAGAGATCGGAAAGGCGCTACTGGAGATGGCCAACGGCGTGACCAACGTCACGGCAGCCATCGTCTACTCGCAGGACGAGCGAGGGGAGCTGCGTATCGAGCACGCCTTCGGGCCGGAAAGGTTGTTGCACAAGGCCCGCTCCACGCCCGAAGCCCGAGCCGCGCGGCGCGGCGCTCAAGAGACTGGGGAGCGTCGTGCGCTCCGGCCGCGACGTTGCGGCTCTGGTACACCGCCGCTGGCGGTGTTGTGCCTCCCCTTGAGGGTGCGCGACCGGGTGGTCGGCGTGCTGGAAGCCTACGGCCCGGAGCCGGCCCTCTCGGAGAGGACGACCATCGAGACCCTCACAGGTTTGGCCAACCAGGCGGCGAGCGCGCTGGAGAACGCCCGGCTGTACGCGGAGCTGGCCGAGCGCGAGGGTCAGCTGAAGGGCTTGGTCGGCAAGCTCATAATGGCCCAGGAGGAGGAACGGCGCCACGTGGCCCGCGAGGTGCACGACGGGCTGACCCAGATGCTGGTCGCCGCCCACCAGCACCTGCAATCCTTCGCGGACTACAATCCCCCAGATACTCCTCAGGGTCAGGAAGAACTCGGCTGGGTCATGGAGGTGGTGCAGCGGACAGTCGGGGAGGCGCGGCGCGTCATCGCCGACCTGAGACCGACGGCGCTCGACGACTTCGGGCTGGCGACCGCGCTCCGCCTGCAGGCCGAAACGCTCCGCGCCGAAGGTTGGGAGATATTCTACGAAGGAACCTTGCGAGACGAACGCCTGCCTGTTGAAGTGGAGACGGCGCTCTTCCGCATTGCGCAGGAGGCTTTAACGAACGTACGTAAACACGCCGGATCTACCCGAGTGCATGTTGCGCTCCAGCATCAGGAAGACGTTGTTCGTCTCCAGATTCGGGACTGGGGGCGCGGGTTTTTGCCGGACGCCTCGACCAACGGAGGCGGCCCCGGTGAACGGGTCGGCCTCTCCAGCATGCGGGAACGAGCCGCTCTGCTTGGTGGGAACCTCGAAATTGCCAGCCAACCGGGCACCGGTACCTTGGTAGTGGTGGAGGTTCCGCTGCCGCTAGGAGGATTCTCTTCGAATGGATCGTGAGGCACAGGCGACGGAGAGGCCCGAAAAGGTGCGGCTGATCATCGTCGACGACCACGACCTGGTCCGGTCCGGCCTACGGTACATGCTAACCAGGGAGCCGGACCTGGAGTTGGTGGGCGAGGCGAAGGACGGTCGGGAGGCCCTAGAGCTCTGCCGCCGCCTGCGGCCCGATCTGGTGCTGATGGACGTGAGCATGCCGGAGATGGACGGGATCGCAGCGACCCAAGCCATCAAACAGAAGTACCCTGCGACCAGTGTCATTATAATAACCATCCACGAGAATCCAGACTACCTCCAAGAGGCGCTCAAGGCGGGTGCCAACGGCTACATCCTCAAGGACTCCACCAAGCCCGAGGTACTCGCCGCTGTGCGGACAGCGCTCCAGGGAGAGACGCCGCTGGACTCGCAACTCGCCGCTCAATTGCTGCGTCAAGTGGTTGGCGAGGATAGCGGTACGAACCTACCTCCCGAGCCTGAGGAGCGTCCGACGCCGCTCCACGAAGCGCTGACGCAGCGCGAACTAGAGGTACTGCGACTGTTGGCTCAAGGGCAAACGAACCAGAAGATCGCCGATAACCTGATGTTCAGCGTGCACACCGTCAAGGTCTACGTCCGACGCATAATCGCCAAGCTGGAGGTCTCCGACCGCACCCAGGCGGCCGTCCGTGCCAGCGAGCTCGGTCTCCTGGACTCCGCCTCAGGCGACAGCCCTTCACGCCCGCATAACCCAGCAAAGTAGCCACCCGGCTAACCAAGAAATAGCCACCCGGGCGATGCCCTACGCTCTCTCACGTCTTACTCTCAGGACCATGAAGTAAAAGGTGGCGCCTCAGAGTGCTGCGACGACAAAGGCAAACCCGTCGTGAGGCGGGGGCGCAAAGCTACGGGCCTCCAACCAGAGGGAGTCGAGCCACCGAAACGTGGTGACTATGGAAGATCGAACTTACAGTCTCGTTACAGAACCGAAGCGGCTCGGCCCGAAGAGCCGGCTGTTCTTGGTTTTCCTGAGCACGCTGGTCGCACTTTTCTTGGCGCTCTGCTTCCTTTCTGGCAAAGAGGCTCGGGCGTTGGGGATCGGTGACGAGCCCTTAGCAGGGTCTGCTGCCCCGGTGAACGAGCCGGCGGCTGGACCGCCCTCCGCGCTGGCCCCGAGCTCCACTCTAACCTCCGAACCGGTAGACGCTTCGACGCCCGAGGCACCGCAGCACTCGACCGTGGCTGCACCGACGTCCGCGCCGGCTGATATCGAGTCGGCGGTCACCGCTCCGGCTGACGGGCCGTCCGGGACTCCGATAGCGCCTGAGGCGATAGACGCCGTTTCGGCTTCCGAGCTGGTGGCGACGGTGCCTACTCCTGAACCGACGACGAGCTCCGGGCCAGTCCAAGAACTCGTAGACGAGCCAGGCCAGCCGGTTAGCCAGGCGGTCAAGCCTGTGGTGTTGTCGGTCGAGCCGGTGGCCCAACAGGTCCAGCAGTCAGCGGAACCCCTGGTCGAGCCGCTTCAGCAAGCAGTGTCGCCTACGGCCGAGTCGGCCCAGCTGACATCCGAACCGTTGGTCGAACTGGTGGGTTCGACGACGAAGCCGGTCATCGAGTCCGCGCGTCTGGCGCTCGAGCCAGCGACCGAGTCGGTCCTTGGAACCGTCGAACCTGTTGGCGAGACGGTTGAAGGGGCCATCGAACCAGTACTTGAGACCGCCGAGCCGGTCGCGGAACCGGTCCAACAGGTGCTAGGACCGCTTACCGATACCGTCCGCCAGACAGTCGATCCCGTTCTGGGAGCGGTCGAGCCGGTGGTCGAACCCATACGGCAGAAGATCGAGCCAACGATCGAACCGGTTCTTCGAGGCACGGAACCGCTCCTCGAGCCGGTCTCGCAGACGGCACAGCCCGTCACGAACCCGGTTCAGCAGGACGCGGTTCAGCCCGACGCAGCTACCGTGCCCGGTACGACGAACCCGACCATCGGACCAGCTCACGACGCGGTGGCGATGCCGCAGGCGAGCGGAGCGAGCTTCTCCGAGGCGTGGGACACGCGGGCCGTCGGCGAGCCGTCGTCGCAGATAGCGCACCTGTCAACGTCGCGAGCCGAGGTCCCCTCGGTTGCCAGAGACCTACAGGGCACGCTCTCGAATCCCGGCTCCGTCTTCGCCGCGGACCGAGGAGGCTCCGAGGCTCCTGGCTCCGCGGTGGCGCAGAGGCCGTCGGCGAGTATCGATGTTTCCGCGGTTCTCTCTAAGCCGTTCGGTGGTTACCTCCTCGGCGCGTTCTCGCCCACCCTCGACCGCGTCGAGGCGGCAGCGAGCGCCCCAGGCGAATCTTCGCTTCCCCTTCTACCCGCTGGCGGCGCGGCCGGTGGCGGTGCTTCAAGCAGCTCGGGAGCGGGCTCAGGCATAGGATTTTTTGCCTTCCTCGCCGTTCTCTCGATTCTTCTGCTCGGCGGCAGGTTCTCGTGGTCTTCGCTCGAGTTCCTCAGGCCGAGCTCCTTTCTGAGCCTCGCCGTAGAACGTCCCGGCTGATCCAGCCTCCTTACCGGTGGCACACCTCTCCTGGCGTGCCCCGAAGGACTTGCTGACCCGTCCTCGATACGACGAGGCGGGAAGACCTTGAGTAAGGATGAGTAAGGAGGAAATCTTGAGTACGAAGCTCAAGCTCTGGCTCGAGCAGCATGTGCAGATGTTTGCCGTGGGAGCGGTACTGTTGGCAGTGTCTGTGGTGATGCTTCCCGGCGTAGCGGAAGCTCAGAATCTGTCCGTCGGCTCTCTCGCTAAGAATGCTGCAACAAGTATAGACGGTAGCGCCGCCGGCACCGTAGAGGTGACCAAACCTACAGCCCCGGTGAGCGGCGGTGGTATAGCTACCGCAGATAGCGGTACCGTAGTAACCGAGAACGTAGGGAGTGCCGAACAGGCGCTGCTCACTGGTACCGTAGACAACTCTACCGAAGTTGCCGCGCCCATCGTTCCGGTGAAAGGCACGGCGACCGTAGACGCAAACGTCGCGGTAGGCAACAACGTCGTAGATCAAGACGTCTGTCTGAACGTTGGCATCAACAACCCAGCAGGCACTTGCGCGCTTGCCAACGGAGCAGCCCCTGTGGCCGTCGACGTCCCCGCGGTGGATGGCGCCCTCAGCGCGACCATCGGCACCGCCGCAGGCGCCATGGACAGTAGCTTCGGGAGCAACCAGCATGCGACGATCTCGGAGCAACCCCAGCTGATCGGCGCTACGCAAAGCACCACCGAGGTCGCGGCCCCCGCCGTCCCCGTGGAAGGCACGGCGAGCGTGGACAAGAACGTTGCGGTGGGCGACACCATAGACGAGGACATCTGCGTCCAGGTCGGCGTCAATACGCCTGCGGGTACCTGCGGTACGGCGGCCCCCAGCGATGGCGGCGCCTCCGGTAGCGTCAGCACCGACGACTTTATCGGTACGGTCGGTATCAACGACGCTGTGGACCTCAACAACACCAACGTGAGCCCTCAGGTCTCTTTGCTCGACAGCTCTAACGAGGCTGCAACCGCTCAGGACGCTGGTGGCAGTGATGGCAGCGCAGACTCTGGCACCGACTCTGGTAGCGTCACTACCGAAGATTCCACGGGTACGATCGTCATCAACGACGGTGTAGACGTCAACAACACTAATGTAAGCCCTCAGGTCTCCGTACTGGATAGCTTCAATGAGTCTGATACCGAGCAGAGCGCGGGTGATAGCGGTTCCGGTAGCACCGACTTCGGTGAAGACTCCGGTAGCGTGACCAGCGATGATTCTGTAGGCACGATCGGTATCAACGACGGCGTCGACGTCAACAACACCAACGTGAGTCCTCAGGTCTCCGCGCTGGATAGCTCCAACAAGTCCGGCACCAAGCAGAACGCCGGTGGCAGTGATGGTAGTGGCGACTCTGGCAGCGGTTCTAGCGATGTCGTCACGAACGACTCCCTAAGCACGATCGGTATTAACGACGGTGCGGACGTCAATAACACCAACGTGAGCCCTCAGATCTCTGTGCTCGATAGCTCCAATGAGGCTGGCACCGAGCAGAACGCCGGTGGTAGCGCCTCGGGCACTGACTCCGGCGACAACTCCGGCAGCGTCACCACTGACGACTCCGCAGGCACGGTCGGAGTCAACGACGGCGTGGACGTCAACAATACCAGCGTAAGCCCTCAGGTCTCTTTGCTCGACAGCTCTAACGAGGCTGGCACCGAGCAGAGCGGTGGTGATAGTGGTTCCGGTAGTGGTAGCGACTCTGGTAGCGTGACTACCGACGACTCTACAGTAACGGTCGGCATCAACGACAGTGTAGACGTTAATAACACCAACGTGGGTCCTCAAGTCTCTGTACTCGACAGCTCTAATGAGTCCGATACCACGCAGAATACTAACGACACAGGCGGAGACTCTGGCAGCGGCTCTAACGATGTCGCCGCGAATGACTCCATCGTCACGGTCGCCCTCAACGACGGGGCGGACGTAAACAACACTAGCGTGAGTCCTCAGGTCTCCGTGCTGGATAGTTCCAATGAGTCCAGCGCTACGCAGAACCCTGACGGCAGTGATGGCAGCACTGACTCTGGTAGCGTTACTACCGAAGACTCTATTGGCACGGTTGGTGTCAATGATGGCCTAGCCGTAAACAACACCAGCGTGAGCCCCCAGATCTCTGTGCTAGATAGCTCTAACGAGGCTGCAACCGCTCAGGACGCTGGTGGCAGTGATGGCAGCACCGACTCTGGCAGCGCCGCTGGCAGCGTCAGCACTGATGACTCCATTGCTACGGTTGGCGTGGACGACGCAGCGGATCTCAATAACACTAACGTGAGTCCTCAGGTCTCCGTCCTGGACAGCTCCAACGATTCTGACACTACGCAGAATTCCGGTAGCACCGGCACCGGCGGTGATTCCGGCAGCGTCAGCACCGACGACTCTATCGGTACAATCAGTATCAATGACGGCATCGACGTCAATAACATCAATGCGAGTCCTCAGATCTCTCTACTCGACAGCTCCAATGAAGCTGGTACCGAGCAAAACGCTGGTGGTAGTGGCTCCGGTAATGGCAGTGACTCTGACAATGTAACTACCGATGAGTCTATCGGTACGATCGGCCTCAATGACGCCGTAGACGTCAACAACACCAGCGTGAGCCCCCAAATCTCTGTACTCGACAGCTCTAACGATTCTGGAACCATGCAGGACGCTGGTGATAGCGGTTCCGGTGGCACCGACTCTGGTAGCGTCACTACCGACGACTCCACGGGTACGATCGGCATTAACGATGGTGTAGACGTTAACAATACTGACGTAAGCCCTCAGGTCTCCGCTATGGACAGCTCCAATGAGGCTGGCACCGAGCAGAATGCCGGCGATAGTGGCTCCGGTAATGGCAGCGACTCCGGTAGCGTGACCACCGACGACTCTGTAGGCACTATCGGTATCAACGACGGCGTGGACGTCAACAATACCAGCGTAAGCCCTCAGGTCTCTTTGCTCGACAGCTCTAACGAGGCTGGCACCGAGCAGAGCGGTGGTGATAGTGGTTCCGGTAGTGGTAGCGACTCCGGTAGTGTCACAACCGACGACTCTACAGCAACGGTCGGCATCAACGACAGTGTAGACGTTAACAATACTGACGTAAGTCCGCAGGTCTCTGTGCTCGACAGCTCCAACGATTCTGGTACTGCACAGAACGCTGGTAGCAGCGACTCGGGCAGCGGCTCTAACGATGTCACCACTGACGACTCCATAGGCACGATCGGAGTCAACGACGGGGCGGACGTTAACGATACTAACGCTAGCCCCCAGATCTCTGTGCTCGATAGCTCCAATGGCGCTGGCACTGAGCAGAACGCTGGTGGCAGTGATGAGAACGCAGATTCTAGCAACATCACCACCGAAGACTCCATCGGCACAGTTGGTATCAACGACGGCGTAGAGGTCAACAACACGAGCGTGAGTCCGCAGGTCTCTGTATTCGACAGCTCCAACGAGTCCGAGACCACACAGAATATTGGCGACACCGGCGGAGACTCGGGCGTTGTAACCACCGATGACTCTATCGGCACGGTAGGTATCAACGACGCTGTGAATCTCAACAACACTAATGTAAGCCCTCAGGTCTCCGTACTGGATAGCTTCAATGAGTCTGATACCGAGCAGAGCGCGGGTGATAGCGGTTCCGGTAGCACCGACTTCGGTGAAGACTCCGGTAGCGTGACCAGCGATGATTCTGTAGGCACGATCGGTATCAACGACGGCGTAGAGGTCAACAACACGAGCGTCAGCCCCCAGACCTCCGCGTTGGATAGCTTCAATGAGTCTGACACCACGCAGAATGGCAGTGACAGCGGCTCCGGTAGCGGCTCCAACGTGGTCAACACCGACGACTCTACCGCCACGGTCGGCATCAACGACGGTGCCGACATCAACGACACCAGCGTGAGTCCCCAGGTCTCCGTGCTCAACAGCGCCAACGATTCTGGAACCATGCAGGACGCTGGCGGCAGTGATAGCAGCAGCGACTCTGGTAGCGTGAGTACCGAGGACTCTATAGCAACGGTCGGCCTCAATGAGGCGGTCGACGTCAATAACACCAACGTGAGTCCTCAAGTCTCCGTGCTGGATAGTTCCAATGATTCTGACCCCACGCAGAATTCCGGTAACACCGGCACCGGCGGAGACTCTGGCAGCGTCAGCACCGACGACTCTATCGGTACAATCAGTATCAATGACGGCATCGACGTCAATAACACCAATGCAAGCCCTCAGGTCTCTCTGTTGGATAGCTTCAATGAGTCCGATACCGAGCAGAGCGCGGGTGATAGTGGCTCCGGTAATGGCAGCGACTCTGGCAGTGTAACTACCGATGAGTCTATCGGTACGATCGGCCTTAATGACGCTGTAGCCGTCAACAACACCAGCGTTAGCCCCCAAGTCTCCGCGTTGGATAGCTCCAATGAGTCGGGTACCGAGCAGAATACTGACGGCGACTCTGGTACCGACACCGGCGCAGACTCCGGCAGCGACTCTAACGATGTTGCCACGAACGACTCTATAGCAACGGTCGGCATTAATGACACCGTGGATCTCAACAACACCAGTGTGAGTCCTCAGGTCTCCGTCCTGGACAGCTCCAATGAGTCCAGCACCACGCAGAACGCTGATGATAGTAGTTCCGGTAGCGGCGATTCCGGCAGCGTCACCGCTGACGAGTCTATCGCCACAGTCGGCATCAACGATGGCGTGGATCTCAAGAACACGAGTGTAAGCCCTCAGGTCTCTGTGCTCGACAGCTCCAACGATTCTGGTACTGAGCAGAACGCTGGTAGCAGCGACTCTGGCAGCGGCTCTAATGATGTCAGCACCGACGACTCCATAGGCATGGTTGCCCTCAACGACGGGGCGGACGTTAACAACACTAGCGTAAGCCCTCAGGTCTCTGTGCTCAATAGCTCTAACGAGTCCAACACCACGCAGAGCGCTGGTGATGCTGGTGATAGTGGTTCCGGTAGCGGAGACTCTGGTAGTGTTGGCACTGCCGACTCTATTGGCACAGTAGGCATCAATGACGCTGTGGACCTCAACAACACCAATGTGAGCCCTCGGGTCTCCGTGCTCGACAGTTCTAACGCGTCTGGTACCGGGCAAACCACCGATGGCAACGACTTCGGCAGCGGCTCCAGCGACGCTGCCACGAACGACTCTATCGCCACAGTTGGTGTCAACGATGGCGTAGACGTTAACAACACTAACGCGAGTCCACAGATTTCCACACTTGACAGCTCCAATGATTCTGACACCACGCAGAATTCCGGTAGCACCGACTCTGGTGGAGGCTCCGGCGTTGTCATTGCCGAGGACTCTGTAGTCACAGTCGATATCAATGATGGCATCGACGTTAATAACACCAACATAAGTCCGCAGGTCTCTGTTCTCGACAGCTCTAATGAGGCTGGCACCGAGCAAACCAGCGGTGATAGCAACTTCGGCGGGGACTCCGGTAGTGTTACCGCTGAAGAATCCACAGGTACGGTCGGTATCAATGACGCCGCAGATCTTAACACGAACGCTAGCCCCCAAGTCTCCGTGCTGGATAGTTCCAACGAGTCAGACACCACGCAAAATACTGGCGCCACCGGCGGAGACTCGGGCGTTGTAACCACCGAGGACTCCATCGCCACAGTGAGCCTCAACGACGGCGTAGAGGTCAACAACACGAGCGTGAGTCCGCAGGTCTCCGTGCTGGATAGCTCCAATGAGTCCAGCACTACGCAGAACCCTGGCGGCAGTGACACCGGTAGAGTCCCCGCTCCGGACGCTCGCCTCGCTGATGGTGACAATTCTAACGACGGCAGCACCCCTGGTGACAACGCCGGTGGTGACACCCTAAATAATGACGCTCCCGTTACTGATGGGTACACCCCCGATGACGGAGGATCTGGCAGCATTGGTCCCACTGATCAGGTGACGCCCAACAATGATGGTAGCCTCAACAACGGTAGCGGCCTCATTAACGTCCTCGGCATCTCTTTCACAGGCATACCGGAGGGTTCACCTTCCCACCTGGCCGGGACGCTGGTAGCCGGTGGACCGGGCGGCACGCCTGGTGCGAGCGTCGGACCGAGAATCGTTTCGGCGGGCTCGTCTATCCCCCTGCGCCTGCTGGTGTTCGGCTCTGCGCCTGCGGCTTCCGATCTGGAGGCGGCTTCGGTCTCAGCGAGCGAAGAGAAACTGTCTTCGTCAGGGCCGGTAGGTACGAGGACCTTGCCGGACACGGGCGGCAGCGAACTCTGGATTATCGCCTTGGGAATGGCACTCATCGCACTGGGCGGCGTAGCCATCGTCCTGATGAGAAGAGGTGGTGCCCTTCGTTAGGGACACTACTGCCTTGGATGCTCGGGGGCGGGCACGTCCCCGCTCCCGAGCGCCGGCCACACGAACCAGACCACGCCGGACTGCTGCTGTCCTACGTATTCTTCTGGACTGCCGCGCTGCACCCGTCGATGGTCACCCTCTCCGAGCCTATACCCCACTCCGAAACGAAGCTTACCTAGGGACGTGTCGTGTTGGTTATCGGGGCGATGCTGATGGCGCCCGGCGTGCTCGAGGTCCAGGCGGCAGCCCTTCGCCCCCGCGTAACCCAGCAAAGTAGCCGTCCGGCTAATCAAGAAATAGCCACCCGGCCGATGCCCGGCGCTCTCTCACGTCTTACTCTCAGGGCTATGAAATAAAAGGGGCAAAGCTACGGGCCTCCAGCAAAAGGGAGTTGAGTTACCGAATCGTGATGATGACGGAAGAGAAGACTAAGAGGCTGCGCGGATAGGCGGGTAGCGAATGTGTCAATGGGCGATGAGGAGCCGATTTGATAGCTCGGAGAATCGCCAAATATGAAAAGTAGCGAGCCTATCCGCGCAAGCTCTAAGCTACTTACTCGCCTAGATGACGATAATTGCGCTTCTGGTGTGGCTGTTTCCCGCACTCTACTTCCTCCATCCCAGCACGCTGGTCCCGCTTATCGCCGGTGCGGTATATGGTGTGACGATCTCGGGCACCTACGAAATCGGCAGGCTGTTCCACGCCGGGCTGATGTTCTCCTCTGCGCTCGGGAGCGGTTAAGGCTAGCGAGCGAGATGCGTAAAGCCCTCAAGCAAGGAGAGTTCCGAGTCTACTACCAGCCGATAATCTCGCTAGAGACGGACAGGATTAGCGAGGTAGAAGCTCTTGTGCGCTGGGAGCACCCGCAGCGCGGTCTGCTGTCTCCCGATGAGTTTATCCCGCTGGCTGAGGAGACCGGGCTGATCCTGCCCCTCGGGCAGTGGGTTCTAGAGGAAGCCTGCCGACAGGTGAGCCTATGGCGCGAGCGACACCCGACTGCTCCGCCCCTAGTTTTGAGCGTGAATCTCTCTGCCAGGCAACTTGAGCATCCTGACTTGATCGCGGATATTGCTCAAACCTTGAGAGAGAATACACTGAAGCCAGACACTTTGAGGTTGGAGATCACGGAGAGCGTAGCGATAGAGGATATGGAATCAGCCGCAGCTATGCTTCAGGCCCTGAGAGGTCTGGGCGTCCAATTAGCGATCGACGACTTCGGTACAGGTTACTCGTCCTTGAGCTACCTAAAACACTTGCCAGTAGACGCCGTTAAGATTGATCGCTCGTTCGTTCAAGGTCTTGGGCTTGACCCCGAGTACACTTCCATTGTTCGTGCCGTCATTGCGGTGGCTAAATCTATAGGCCTCAACGTCACCGGAGAAGGCATCGAAACCACCGAGCAACTAACTCAGTTGAGAGCACTGAGCTGTGACCTCGGACAGGGATATTATTTCTCCAAGCCGATGCCGATTGATTCGATAAGTACTCTGCTTAAAGCAAGCTAGCATAGCTAGTATTACAATTGTAGTTCGGAGCGAGTGCGGCATCTTTCCCCGGAAAGCAGGGAAGATCACGATGCGCGAAGAGACGGCAGTTGACCGGGGGCCGGCAGCTATAGACCAAGAAGCTCGACGCGCACCAGTGCGGTGCTTAGGCCTCGCTGCCCCGTTAAAACTTTCTTAATATACGTTTATCCGTTGCAGGTTCGTGCTTCCAGTGTTAGGCTCGGGGTACTGGATGGCTTATTTATCGCAAATGGACGGGAGACCTCTTCGTGAGTGAGCGGGCTCCGCTTACACATGGCAGCGAGCCTGGGGGCAAGCGCAGGATCGTAATCATCACCGGGCTCTCCGGAGCGGGGAAGACCAACGCCCTCAAGGCGTTCGAGGACGCGGGATACTACTGCATAGACAACCTGCCACCGTCCATGATCCCCGACGTGCTCGCCCTCGCACCCGTGGAGAAGGGTGAAGAGACCGGGGTCGTAGTCGTCGTGGACATTCGGGGCAGGAAGTACTTCGGCGACGAGATCGAGGAGGGCCTGGGAGCTATCTGCGGGGAGGACGGGTGGGAACCCCAGGTCGTCTTTATCGAGGCTGACGACCCGACGCTCGTCATGCGCTACAAGGAGAGCCGCAGGCCCCACCCGGCGGCGAAGGACGGGGACGTTCTGGCCGCTATCCGGGCCGAGCGGCGCGACCTCTCGGGGCTGCGCGAGATCGCCGACGTCGTCGTGGACACCTCCTCTCTCTCCGCCGCCGACTCAAAGAGGCGGTTCGCCCGACTCGTTCACTCCCACGCCAACCGGCTCTCGGTCAGCCTGATCTCCTTCGGCTTCAAGCACGGCGCCCCCCTGGACGTGGACATGCTCCTCGACGTACGCTTCCTCCCGAACCCCCACTACGACCCCGAGCTACGCCCCCTCACCGGCCACGACGAGCCCGTACGAAACGCCGTCCTCGGCCAGAACGATACCAAACAGTTCCTCGCCCGCCTCCGCGATCTGCTCGCCTTTCTCGTCCCCCGATACGCCGCCGAAGGCAAGACGTACTTCACTTTAGGCATAGGCTGCACCGGAGGCCGCCACCGCTCCGTAGCCATCGTCGAAGATCTCGCCCGACACTTAAGAGAAGAGGGCGTCGAAGGCCCCGAGATCGACCTCTTCGTCCGGCATCGGGACCTGGAGAACTGACTCGTGGAGCTGACTTAACAACTATAGCAAGAGCTTCTTCGGCGTTGCTGGGACGGCCTTGTATATATTCCCACGCCGTCGAGCTACGGTAATGGCTAAAATCGATCTCCGAAGTGACAGTCGTTCGTCGGCGAAAAAGCCGACCGCTGATAGCTACACAACTGGAGGTTTTCGTGGCAACTGGCATGCTCGTCGAGGGGGAGTGGATCACCGGCCGCAAGCGGAAGGACGAGGAAGGTCGTTTCGACCGCTCGGAGACGACGTTCCGCGAGTGGATCACCGCCGATGGGTCGAGCGGGTTCAAGGCCGAGGCGGGGCGTTACCATCTGTACGTTGCCTGGGCCTGTCCGTGGGCTCACAGGACGGCGATCTTTCGCAAGCTCAAGGGCCTCGAAGACGCGATCTCCCTCTCCGCCGTCGGCTCTTTCATGGGCGATGACGGCTGGGCTTTCTACGACGAGCCGGGCGTCATCCCCGATACCGTCAACGGCGCGCACTACCTGCGTGAGGTCTACCAGAAGGCCGCCCCCAGCTACACCGGTCGCGTTACCACCCCCGTGCTCTGGGACAAGGAGACGGGAACGATAGTCAACAACGAGTCGCGCGACCTCATCCGCATGCTCGACCACGAGTTCGACGCCGTACCCGGCGCGAGGGCAGAAGTCGACTTCTGCCCGGAGGACCTGCGCGAGGAGGTCGACCAGACGCTCGACGAACTCTACGAGCCCGTGAACAACGGCGTCTACAAGTCCGGCTTCGCCACGACCCAGGAGGCCTACGAAGAGGCCGTCACGCAGCTCTTCGACGCTCTGGACTACCTGGAAGGGGTGTTGGGCGTGCGCCGCTACCTCTGTGGCGATCTCATAACCGAGGCCGACTGGGCCTTATTTCCGACGCTCGTGCGTTTCGACCCCGTCTATCACGGCCACTTCAAGTGCAACGTCCGGCGCATCGTT
>JADDPM010000143.1 GCA_016781885.1 Rubrobacter sp. | reverse complement strand
CGAGTGGCGCTGGTTCGCGGGACGGGTGACGAGCTTCCCCGCCGATGGGCGCCTGCGCGCCGTGATCATGCACGAGAACATCACCGAGCGTAAACGTATGGAGGAGCAACTAGAGGGCCAGAGACACAAGCTGGCAGAGGCTTTGGGCACGGAGAGGCGGGAATTGACAAAAGAGGAGTAAGAGGTAGTTGGCGTCGCGATCATCTTCGGTCGAGTAAGCGTTACGGAGCGCGGTCGCGCTATCCGGCCGTCTTGCGAGCCATCATAACCGTGTTGGCGAACTAATTAGCTATGATGTCCCAATAGAGCTAACGGAAGGGCACTGTTTTGCACGGAGAAGGCGCGAGGGAAGCCAGAGGCGACACCGAAGTAGACGGCCTATCACGGTTTAACACCGCGTCGGAGACGGAGATCCGGGCCGCCGCGGTCGCGGACGTCTACTTCCACCGCACGATGGAGGTCCTTCGCGCCCGCGACCTCGAAAATACCCCGGTCCACATGGAGGTCGCGTACAAGACCTCCAACGAGGACGATTGGTTCGTCGCCGCCGGGTTAGACGAGGTAGCTGGGCTTCTGGAGAAGGTCGAGGTCGAGGCGCGGGCGGTGCCGGAGGGTACGATCTGCCGTCCCAACGAGCCCATCCTCACCCTCGAAGGTCCCTATGGAGCCTTCGCCGAGCACGAAACGGCCATCCTGGGTTTTCTGTGCCAGGCCTCGGGGATAGCGACCGGGGCGGCTCGGTGCCGGCTCGCGGCAGGCGATAAGCCGGTCATCTCCTTCGGGGCGAGGAGGATGCACCCCTCAATCACGCCCATGATCGAACGCGCCGCCTACCTCGGCGGCTGCGACGGGGTCGCCGTCGAGCTCGCCGCCCAGCGCCTCGGCATCTCCGCCTCCGGCACCATCCCCCACGCCCTCGCCCTTATCCTGGGCTCGACCGCCGAGACGGCCAGGGCCTTTGACGAGGCCGTCCCGAAGGACGTCCCGCGCACCATCCTAATAGACACCTTCGACGACGAGAAGTTCGGCGCCCTCATCGCCGCCCGCGCCATCCCCGACTCCATCTCCGCCGTCCGTCTCGACACCCCGGGCAACCGCCGCGGCGACTTCAGGGACCTCATGCGCGAGGTGAGGTGGGAGCTCGACCGCAACGGCTTCGAGCACGTCAAGATCTTCGCCTCCGGCGGGATAGACGTCGAGTACATCCTTCACCTCAACCCGGTCTGCGACGCCTACGGGGTGGGGGGCGCCATAGCCTCCGCCCCTATGATCGACTACTCCCTGGACATCGTGGAGGTAAACGGCGAGGACCGCTCCAAACGCGGCAAACGCGGCGGCAAGAAACGTCTCCTCGTCCTGGAAGACGGCACCCGCAGGGTCGTGCCCACGACCTCCCCGATCCCCGCAGGCGCGAATGACCTGCTTCAGCCCCTCGATGAGGCATACGCCTCTCCGCTAAACGTCTCGGCCCTGCGCGACCGGGTCATCTCCCAACTCGCAACCGGGGATTACGCGCTCTAGGCTCCCCTGTGACCGGACCACGATTCATTCGCTACTTTGGCCCCGTCCTAGCAGCCCTTGGAGGGCTCGGGGACTCCGGAACGCCCGCTGAAGTGCGGGAAGCCGTAGCTGAGAACCTTGGGCTCTTTGCAGGTTCGTGACTTCCGCGGCGCGATGATGGGGCGCGTGGATAAGGGGATCTTTATCACGACGAGCACCTTCACCGAAGAGGCAAGACGGGAAGCTAACCGCGATGGTGTTCCTCCCATCGAACTGGTAAATGCTGAGAAGCTAGCGTCCATGTTCGAAGAATTACGTCTCGGGCTTGTGCCGCGTACCGTGTACGAACTCGATACGGAGTTTTTCGACGAGTTTGAATGAGAAGAGCTTACGTTCCCTTCGAGACGATAACTAAGTAGTAGCTGCACTGACCCTTACCGGCATTGTCGAACCGGTGCGTAACATCGGCCTCAAAATACAGCCCGTCCCCTGCTTCGAGCAGGTACTCCTCGCCTCCGAGAATGGCCCTCAAGCGTCCGTTCTCGACGGCAACATACTCCTCTACTCCCCGGCGGTGCGGGGGAAAGTCGCCGGAGGTGGAACCCTCCGGGACGACGTTGCGGATAAACTCCACGCCTCTGCCCCCGAACGACGGAGAGAGTAGCTGCCGCTCAAAGCCGGTCTCGGGATCCCGCATGACCATTCGCTTCTCACGGGGAACTACGACGACCTCCCGCCGCTCCTCGGTGTCCATGAGCTGCGACAGGGTGATGCCGAGGCCCTCGGCGACCTTCGCCGCGACTACGAGCGTCGGGTTCTTCTCGCCCCTCTCGAGTTTGGAGATCATCGCCCGGCTTACCCCGGACCTTCCCGCTAACTCCTCCAGCGTCAGCCCCCGCTCGCGGCGCAAGCCCCGGATGCGCGGCCCGAACTGCTCGGAAGTCGCATAACCTACTGCGGACTCGTTTTTCGCGCTCTTCTCGCTCATGGGTAGAAATCAATCTATCATAGTAGATATGTTTGAGTATCTGGTAGCAGGGGCGCCGTTTGTGGCAGCGGGGGTGGCGCTGGTCGGGCTGCGGTGGCCGGCTGTGTGGTCGGGGGTCGCGGCGCTTGGCGCGGCGCTTGCCGGGGCGCTTCTGTATCCGGGGTTGGAGGATTCAGGGCTCGTCGGGGCGTTCTGGGGCGGGGTCGGGACTTCGGGTAGGGTGCTGTACGTGCTCTTTGGGGGGTTGTTGCTCTACAACTTCTTGTCGGAGGGCGGGGCTGTCGGGCGGGTTTCGGGGTTTCTCGGGCGGCTGGAGCCAGAGAGGGAGGCGTTGGCGCTGGTGGTGGTCGTCGGGGCCGCGCCGTTCTTCGAGTCGGTGACCGGGTTCGGGGTGGCGATGGTGATCAGTGCTCCGATCCTGCTGGCGGTCGGATTCTCGCCGATCAAGGCGGCGGTCTTGTCAAGCTGGGGACAGTGCGCAGTTCCGTGGGGGGCGCTGGGAGTTGGGACCGTGATCGGGGCGGACCTCGCATCTTTGAGCTTCGCGGAGCTCTCGGACCTTAGCGCGCTCCTGAACCTCCCCCTCTACCCGGTCTACGGTGTCGCGGCCGTGGCGCTCGCGGGAGGGTGGGGCGGTGTGCGCCGCCGGGGCTTCGAGGCGGTCTTCCTCGGGCTGGTCGCGGGCGCGGGTACCCTGCTGACGAGCTTCTACCTCGTCCCCGAGCTCTCTGGGGCGATAGGCGGGCTCGCTGCGGCCGGGGCCTTTCTGGCAATGCGGTGGCGGCGCTTGTCGAGACGACGGACGCCGGTCAGAGCGCTGCTCCCTTACGGGTTCCTGCTCGCGCTGCTCGCCCTGGTAAACGGCGTAGAGCCGATCCGCACGGCCTTAGAAGGGCTGGGAGCTGTCTTTAGCGGACCTGGCCTCCCCCTCCTCTTCTCCGCCATCTTCGCGGCGGCCTTGCTAAGACTAGGGAAGGAGTCGGTAGGACCGGTGGCGCAGCGAACCTTCTGGCAGTGGTTGCCGACGGCGGGAGCGGTAGTGACGTTCGTGTTCGCCGGGCAGGTCGTGGCGACTAGTGGGGCGGCGGCGACGCTGGCGACGGGGGCGGCGGCATTTGGTTCTCTTTACGGGGCCGTCGCCCCGGTAGTCGGGGCTCTAGGCGGGGCGCTCACCGGCTCCAACGCAGCGTCCAAGGCGCTGTTCATGCCCTTGCAAGTCGAGACCGCGCGTGGTCTAGGAGATTCGGAGGCGCTGGTAGCGGCGGTACAGAACGTTGCCGGTAGCCACGCGAGCATGATCGCTCCGCAGAGGATGGTATTGGCCGCGACCGCCGTCGGCCTTCTGGGACGTGAGGGTGAGGTAGCCCGCGCCGCGCTCCCCCCGGTCGCGGCCTCGGTCGCGGTTCTGGCTCTCGTAGGCCTGCTGGCAGGGTAGCTAGAGCCCCTCGTATGTCTCGGGCCGACGGTTGGCCAGCGCCGGGAACTCCGCGCGGAGGCGGTCGAGGTAGTCGAGGTCGAGCGTGGCGAGGGCGTATCCATCCCGGTCGGGGCACTGCGCGAGGACAGTACCCCAGGGGTCCGCGATCATGGACCGTCCATACGTCCAGCGCCCGTCAGCCTTCTGGCCCCACTGGGCGGGCGCGAGCACGTAGGCCTGGTTCTCGACCGCCCTCGCCCGAAGCAGAAGTTCCCAGTGGTCCTTGCCGGTCTGAAGCGTGAACGCGGATGGGACCGCCAGGATCTTGGTTCCTCCGAGCGCCAGCAGACGATAGAGTTCCGGGAAGCGCAAGTCGTAGCAGACCGAGAGGCCCAAAGTAGCGACGCCGGCCTTAGCGGTGATGCCTTCACGTCCCGGCGCTATGGTCCTGCTCTCGACGTACTCTCTGTCCGGCGCCTTCACGTCAAACAAGTGGATCTTGCGGTAGCTGGCGACCATCTCCCCCGAAGGCTCGAAGAACGTCGAAGTATTGTAGAGCTGGTCCGCGCCTCCCGGATCACCCTCCAGGATTGACCCGCCGAGTACCCACACGCCCAACTCGTTCGCCAGCCCACCGAGGAATTCGGTCGTGGGTCCGGGGATGGACTCGGCGTTCTCCCGATACACCTCCTCCAGGCCGTGACAGCTCCACAGCTCCGGCAGCGCCACCAGCTCCGCCCCGTTGGAGACAGCTTCTTTAATAAGCCGCTCCGCCGTTTCAAAGTTCTCCGCCTTCTCCGGCGTCGAGGACATCTGTATCGCCGCCCCCGTGATCCTTCGCCTGTTCATTACCTTGCCCTCTTGGTTCTCGAAGTTGCCATGCAATTACCCTACAAGTGCACGAACCACTTCAGCTCGATCTCTCGCTCTTCCGATTCCGTCCCATCTTCCCCACGGGAAACGGCTTCGTGCTTAACCCGATTTCCACCCGATAAATATACCTCGACATTGAACCCATCAGCTACATATAGAAGGCAAACAGGAGCATCGTACCGGCGTCGCACGAAAACTCACAGAAGCGTCTTGCAAGCTCCGGGGTCTCTCGTCTGCGCTGCTCATGTCCTGCACGCCTGCAACTTTTCACTTCAACGATACAAGGCGATTGCACGAAT
>JADDPM010000142.1 GCA_016781885.1 Rubrobacter sp. | reverse complement strand
GGAGAGCGGCGTGGTCCTTGAGCGTGATGCGTCCACCTTCTATCCCGACGACCCCGCGATTGCGCATGTCGTTGAGGACCTTCGTGACCGACTCGCGCGTGGAGGCGACCATCGCGGCGAGGTCCTGGTGGGTGAGGCGAAGGTCTATGGTCACCGAGCGGCCGTCGTCGTACCTCTCTCCAAACTTCCGGCCGAGGATGGGCAGGAGGTTCGCCAAGCGCACCTCGGTCTCGCGGGGCAGCAGACACTTGACGAGCTCCTCGTACTGCACGAGCCGGAGCTCCAGGAGCGTCATCATCTTCAGCGCCGCCCGCGGCTCCCGCCGGATGGCCCGCTCCATAAATATCTTGGGTACCTTCGTAACCTTGCACTCGGTGACGGCCTCTGCGTAGGCGCGCTGCCTGGCCTCGCCGACGAACGCGAGGTGCCCGAAGATGTCCCAGGGCTTCAAGAGCCGTAAAGTGGCCTCCTTGCTCCCCGAGTAGGGCCTGAAGAGCTTCACGACGCCGGAGATCAAAACGTACAAAGCGTCGCCGTACTCTCCTTCGCTGTAGATGGCGTCACCCGGTTGATAGATCCTATCGGCAGAGGCTATCCCCATGCCGCTTAGGATCTCTAAAAGCTCCCGGCATTCCTGCTCTTGTATCTCTTCGAACTCACCCACGATGGGCTCTACTGCCACTACCGGCCCCCAACTCCATGTACCCTGCGTATGGTGGTCCCTGTAATGATATATTTCTCTAAAGAGACCACTGCTACAAACAGTAACATTGTACCTCACGTACGCTTCCCGAGCCGGGCCGGACCGATTACGTTAGGCGCGTTGGCGAAGCCAGGTTAGGGTAGAATATCTGTGCCAGGATTCACGAAAGGCAGGCGATATGCGGGGGCGTATAACATGGAACGTGTAACACTAATAATAATGGTCGGAGTAATGATCGCGCTCATCGCGGTCGTGTTCGCGGTGCTCGGCAAGGGTGAGTACAAGCCGCCGCCACAGGATGAAGGGTATGTGGCGCAGGAGGCGTGGCTCTAAGTACGAACCTGCCCGCCGAGCCGTTGCAGCTAAGCGGACGGCTCGCGCTCGACGGCGACCTCGTAAGAAGACGACCGGTGGATCCGGCAGAAAGACGAAGGGTGGGGGCTCTATAGCCGATAGGGCCAAGAGAGCCGCGAAAGAGTTCTTGAGGTAACCACGCTTTACACTCGGTGTTATCTCCAGGACCGGGGCTCCTTATCGGGTTCCCGGTCCCTTGCGTTCAGAGAGTCACTCAAGATAGCTCTGGGTAAATTGGCGAGATACGGTTGACGCATAGAGGCCAAAACTGAGAAGGGGGTCGTGTTGCTCGAATATGGTTTTGCGGTGGTGGTTTTCCTCTTCGTGCTATTGCTCATCATCAACGTGCTAAGGCGTGGTGGGAGCGGCGGCGGGTGAGGATGACTCCTTCTGGTAGGTCTGCCAGACAAGGATAAGGGCCGGGGCTCCTTATCGGGGCTCCGGTCTTTTTATGTTCTTGGGAAGGTGCGGAGCATGCTCTATACCGCCTGCGGGTAGGGAGAGTGTGACGGTAGCTAGAAGCGGAAAGAGGGAGAGTAGCGTGGGTGAGGAGAAACAGGAGCGTCCCAGGCGGGAGGCATCCGACCCGGAGAGAGCGCCGGCCCCCGGTGACGAAGTGCCTCCCGGTACAGAAGGGGCGGCCGAAACCATATGTGAGGTGTGACGGCAGCGGGCGCTTGGAGAACGGCGAGGAGTGCCAGAACTGCAACGGCACTGGAGTCATCCTGAAAGCCGTCAGCGGGGGCGGTTAAGGGCGGATGTCCCCGCGGCCGGGATCCTTCGGGTCTGCGGCCTCTTTAGCCTTTTGCGGGTGTACCTACTTCCGAGCCATCTCACTAACCACACCTGACAGAAACGGGACTTCTGCTTTGGCAGGACTGCCCTCAAGCGCGCCCGAACATCTCGTAGACATCTAACTCGAGAAGATCCTTTGTACGGTGCTGCACGAGGCACACGGCCACAGGGTTGAGGAGACGATGGAGACCCTTGGCGAAGGGCCAGAAGGTTTTTATGAGTGTCGTTTGGATCGAGTGCCGGACGCCCCGATCCTATAAGGGTATACGACTGGGGCGACCTGAGTTTCCGAGAATTTTAGCGGGAGACTGTCTGAAAACTCTCGAACTCCCTAACCAAAGACCTTACGAACTGCTGAAACGGGACACAGAGGGCCTATTTTTGCAGTGTTGCATCGCCAAAAACGTACGCTCCAGAGGTCACCAAACGACTTTTCAGACAGTCTCGGCAACTGCAAACCCCACTATAGCGAACGCCACACATACCCGTGGGTCATGATGGCAGAAGATCAGGCTGTTACGGGCCGTAACCGCCCAGGAGCGCGTGTCCCGCCCGCGCCCAGAACACGTCAACCCCCTTAAAACCTGCCTCCTCCATCCAGCGCAACTGCTCAGGTAGCGTCGAGGGTTTGTCCAGCGGGTTAGGGTGGTTGTAGATGTTCCAGCGTGCGCGCACAAAGAACTCGTGGGCTCGCTTATCACCGTGGATTTGCACCGAGCGGCGGCGTATCTCCTCCTCCCACGCCGCGGCGAAGTGGCTCCTGGCGTGCTCGGTGCGAGGCTCCATCACGTCGGCGAACAGCAGCGCGCCACCGGGCTCCAGCCGGTCGAGGAGCCGCACGAACAGCTCCCGCTTGCCTGTACCGTCAAGGTGATGGAGCACTAGGGAGCTCAGAAAGACGCGCACCGCCGGCAGCCCGTCCGTCCAGGAGGGCTCCTCCAGGCGGAATCGGCGCAGTTCGGCACGGTCCTCATAGTAGTGCCCCAGTAGCTCTCCCGCGATCCTAAGCATCTCCGGCGAGCCATCAAAGCCCAAGATTCGAGCCTTCGAAAACTCACGCAGAACCGCCGCGCTCAACCATCCCGTGCCGGTCCCGATCTCCACACCCAAGAACGGCTCGTCGGGTTTGGCGGGTATCAGGTCCAGGAGTGTCCGCTCGATCTCTTCGCGGCCCGGCACCATCGCCTGGCCAAACTCGACGAAAATCTTCGACTCGTCCTCGCCCCAGGCTCCCGGAGCATCGTTAGCGCGGTTCGTATCTTCGTCCATGCTCAGCCACCTCCCGATCCCTGGCGTCTAACCAGTACACCCTGTCTTCGCCAGCCGACGCTTCTCTTCATACCGCAGACGATGAGGATCGACTTAAGGTACACGCGTATTCTTTCCGCCACCTACGCAACAGATATATAGCGTTGCCTATAACGAGGTGTCGCAGCTGATAGATCCTTAGCTGTTTGCATCCTTATCCGAACCTACTGCTATATACTCTAATTTAGAGATTTACACCAGAGAGGTCTGTGGAGTCGCCTTCTGTAGCCTCCTAAGCACCAGTTTATCCAGCTAGATGAATGCAGGTTTCCGAGAAGGCGTGTACATCTGCGCGCCATCCAATAAGCAGGCCACGAGCGCCTAAACGCTAGATCAGCACCAACTCGACCTTCGGCTCCTAGCCCAGCGTGGCCGGAAAATGAAGCTCAGTGCTGAGGCGTTGCATTTGGATATCACGTGAGCGCGTTGGGGCAGCCTCGACGGAAGAGCACATGAGGATGGCGCAAGCCACAGGACGCTCGCACTCCTCCTTACAGTTTCGCCAGCAAGGAACAAGTGGCAGGCAGGATGATCCTGCCCGTCGTCGACGTACTAGACGCTACGGTACCCGCCTTTCAGGTCGCTCCTCGCCAGGTGGCGGGTCTTCCCGCGGGGTGTCCGTCGAAGGCGCCGCCCCCCGTCTCTCGGGCCGCTCCTCGCCGGGCGGCGGTTCTTCCCGTGGGGCCTGTGCCGGTGTCGCCACGTCTTCGCCCTCTGCCGGGGCGTCGGGCGGAACACCCCTCGTCTCCGCGATGAGGTCTTCGTCCGGGAGCGGAACCGTGCTCTGCGGCACGCCTGGCACGATGGTCATCGGAGGCACTTCTTCGGCGGTCGCGTCAGCCTCGTCCGCCGGGGCGTTAGTTCCAAGCTCAGTATCTGTCGATCGCGGCGAGGCTTCTTCCGGCCTCGATGAGGGAGTAGTTCCCCTCTGCACGTCCTCCGGGGGAGCTTGCGGCGGCGTGCCCAAGGGAACCTCTTCCGCCCTCGGAGGCGGGACCTCTTCCGCCATCGGGATCTCTCCCGCCCTTTCTGGCGGAACCTCTTCCGGCGCCGGTGGCACCTCTCCTGCCCTCGGCGGGACCTCTTCCCTTATCGGCTCCGTTCCTGGAAAATCATCGGATGGCTCTGGCCTTGGCGGCGTAACTTCTTCGGTCCTTGCTATAGGCTCTTCCGTCTTTGGCCTAGCCTCTTTCGTCCCCGGTGCAAGGCCAGTAGGCTCCGTCCTCGGTGAGGCCCCTGCCGTTGTTGAAGACACTTCTTCTCCAGCCCTCGTCGACGGCCGCTCTTCCGCCGCCCCCGGTGAAGGGCTTGAGTGCTCAGTCCCAGCCGAGGCGGCTGCGGCGTCTTCGGTCGTCGAGGTGGCGGCACCCTCCGCCCACTTGGCGGCAGGCGCCCTGTCGGTGCTCTTCACTGTCTCGAATGCTCTTTCGACCTTCTCGCGTGCAAACCCTCGGGTCCGGTGCAGCAAGAAAAGAACCAGTGCCCCTATGCCCAGGACGCCGATCGTTAGCCATACTGAGGCGTCGTAAGCTCTTCCACTGCGCCCGGTTCTCCGTCGCCCGGATCTTCTTCGCACGGTCTCGCCTCCTGCTCCTAGAGTTTCTTTCCTTGCCACATTGTAGTGCAGACCCCGCAAAGCTGTGGAGGCGGTTAGAGTATAGGATCTCACCGACAGAGCGTGGGTCATTAACGCATATAAGGGCGTGCTAGCTGCCTGCACTCCTTCCAAAATCTCCCAACTTTAAGCGACGTCACAAGAAGATGTTGTGATGACTCCCGTCCCGCAGGAGCCGCCAAGACGCGGCAAATACCAGCTGGAGCACAATATTGCGCAGGGTCGTGCATAGAGGTTTCCCAGAAGACTTCTTAGCGGCAATCTGATGAATAGAAGCAACGGGGGAAACCTTCTACTGTAGGCGTAAGCAACTCTTCTCTTACTAACTATCTCAAAACCTTCTCGGTCGGATATCCTCGTTGTTGA
>JADDPM010000004.1:16239-30445 GCA_016781885.1 Rubrobacter sp. | reverse complement strand
CAACGTACGCTCCAGTCGATCCAGGAACAGAGCCCGGTTCGGCAAGCCGGTCAGCGGGTCGTGGAACGCCCGGTAGGCGAGCTCATCCTCGAGCGCCTTACGCTCGGTCATGTCCTCGATCACGAGAGTCATCTCGGAAACACGCCTCTCCTCGTCCCTTACCGGGTATATAGAAGCTTTGATCCACTTCTTGCGACCCTCGCGGCCAGTCTTCGCCGGGTCGTACAAAAGTGGCGGCGTGGCCACCGCGATACCCTCCTTTATGCTTTTTTCGATGTACTCTACGAGTCCTGTGGCTCGTAGCTGCTCGTCCTTGAAGATGTCGCGGCCCTCCGGCTCTTCCCCTCCCTCGAGGTTCCACAGCTCGTTCCAGGAAGAGTTGGCCGCCACGGAGCGTCCTTCGGGTTCGAAGACGTGGATCGAAAGGGGAGACTGCTCGATCACCGTCTTGAATCGTCTCTCCGAGATACGCAAGTCCTCCTCTGCCCTCCTGCACTCGTCGATGTCCTCGACCACGCCTAAAGCGAACGCCGGCTCGCCTTCACTCCCTTCGACAAGGAAGGCCGAAAGCCGACCCCACATGACGCTCCCGTCCTTGCGGACGTAGCGCTTCTCCAGCTGGAAACTCTGGCGCTCGCCACGCACCAGCTCTCTATAGAGGTCCGCGTCCTGCTCTTCGTCCTCGGGGAGGGTGAAGTTGGAACCAGCCGTGCCGTAGAACTCCTCTTCGTCGTAGCCGAGCATCCTCCTGAGCGCCGAGTTGCTCTCCCAGGTCCGATCTTCGGCGTCCTTAATCATCATGCCTACGGCTGCCTTTTCAAAGGTCCTTCTTAGCAGCTGTTTGCTCACGTCGGGCTCTTTTCGGAATATATTCACCGCCGGGACTGCTTCAGAGGGTTCCAGTTCTCGCTCGTAACTCGAACCGCGGGACGGTCTTCTCCTTAGCGGAATTTCTCCTTAGCGGAATATTTCTGTTCTTGTTTATTCTCCCGCTCCTAGCAACCGCTCGCCTTCGAGGCGCTGGACTCGCATTAATAATAACTTTTTATATTAGCCAAAGTCAATTTCTTCACGACAAATAAAGGTATATAGAGGCAATTTTAGACATATCTAATAAGTACAGCCTCTGTTTTCGGACTGGTATGGACGTTGGTCGACTAATATGCCGTAAGAATTTAGAAATAGCCTTATGTAGCTCCCGCTGGCAGAAAGGTCTTAACACATTGAAGGCTTGCCAGTACAGGTTTCACGTACTAAGTTGGCTTTTACTCGTCGATTCCTCAGCATTCGTTGCCTTGCTCGCCGAAGTACTGGCGGTGAAGATGCGCTCTTACTCTTGGCTCCGAAACTCGTAGTATAAGGCTCTACGGCTTGATCACCAGGACTTCATGCCCGGCATCCACCTCAAACTGTGCGACATATTGGTATTTTGTCACCTGCTAGAGATATATTATGTCTAAGGTTTGACGCGACTTCTGACACAATATATCCTTCTCCAGAAGTTGGTGGAGTAGAGGCTAAGAAGTTCGTCCCTAACGATGGGCACTCGGGGGGAGCGGAGCCAGTGGTGCAACCGGCTACCAGAGAAAGGTGGCCGGTTTTGTTTTGGGAGAAGAAGAAAGGAGGCGAGCACCTTCATCCAGAAGGTTTGGGATTCGCCAAGCTCTTTGAGGTGATCCGCGACGTGGTCGTCGCCGCGGATGCAAAGGCCCAGCGCATAGTCCGCTGGAGTTGGCTGGCAATAGGCATTTTTGGACACTCACCTTCAGAGGCGCTTAATGGTAGGTGCGTCGAGCGTCTCTGGCGCCCGAGCGCTTCAAGGCCCAGCATCAGGCGGGGATGGCCTGTTACCACGATACGGGCAGGGCCCCCTATATAGAGGCAAACAGGCTTCTTGACCTACCGGTAATGGCCAAGACGAGACGGAAATTTGAGTGAAACGGTGTCCTTGAGTCCCGTAGCGTCGGACGAGCGCGGCGGCCCGTACGTGCTGGCCATCGTGCGCGACGTGATCGAGCGAAACAGGGCCGAGAAGTTCGCCGCGCAACTGCTTCGCCACCTCTCTGGGGAGCTAATATCTGAGCCGGACATTTCTCTTCTTCCCGAGTTGTTTCGGAACCCCGCGTGCCACTCCAGGAAGCGTACGAGGTGAAGCTTTCGGCCCGCGAGCTAGAGGCTATGCACTTGCTCGCTCTGGGCAAGCTTATCCTCCGTTGCGTGAACACAGGCGGTAAACGATAGTTAATAAAACCCGGAGCCCGAACTATCCGCGACTCAGCCTGCCTGATGCGATCGAGCGGGTCGCTCAAGTATACGAAGAGGAGGGCAGGCAACCAGCAAGCGACGAACACATTGCTGAAGACCTAGGCTACAACACCCTGAATGGTACCTCCAGGGGTGTACTTTCGGCTCTCAAAAAGTACGGTCTTTTGCAGCGTGACGGCGACGGGTTCAAGGTCAGCGATGATGCGGTGGCAATTATCGAGCTGGCTCCTTCAGATATCGAGCGCGCTGCTGCCGTGCGTAGGGTGGCATTCCGGCCCATATTGTTCGCGGAGTTGTACGACAAGTACCGGAATGAGCCACCAAACGACAAGAACCTGCGTCATTTTTTGATTACGAGGGGCTTCAACCCCAAGACAACGAACGAAGTTATCCGTGTATACCGCGACACCCTAAAATTTGTATCAAAAGAAATAGCGGATTACGCTGAGGTTGAAGGCGAAGATCAACCGAAAGTGGAGCCACCCGTGCAGCCTGCACGAGAGCGAACTACGCAGGATGTACAAACGTCTGAGTCTGATCCTGTCAATCCTACCCTTATCGGGGGCTTAGTCGCTAAGAAGCAGGCCACGCCTACTCCCGTAACAGTCCTACAGCTAAAAACATCTGAGAGAAGTGAGGCTCGTATCGAGCTGATAGGTGATGTGACGCAAGACTCGATCGATATGCTGGTAAGTATATTGAATGTCCAGAAATTGGTCTTTCCCAAGGGAAACCAACCTAATACCGACTCTGAATGATAGTGTCGCACATCACGGGCTCCCGGCGTGCGTCGGCAGCGATTCGAGTGCTTCCTTGAGCCACCCCCAGCCGCACAAGCTCCTAACCCGCTCGGGAGCGGCCCGAAGCTCTTGGAGATAGCTTTCGGTTTCTCGGCGCTTGGCCTCTAACTCCTCGTAGACCTTCCCCTCCACGCGACGACGCACCTCCTCGAAGATCCTCTCGGCCGGGTTGAGCTCGGGGCTGTAAGACGGCAAGAACACCCTGGCGGTGGGAAGCTCGCTCAAGATCTTGGCTCTGTGGGACGGCGCCCGGTCCCACACCACCGCCTCCAAGGCCCACCTTTCGAGCACGGGCAGCAACTGCTCCTTTTTCATCCTCTCGACCCACTCCCACCGGATCTCCCCCGTAAGCGGCGAGACGGCCAAGACGGGTAGCTCCACTCGTACCTCAGCTGCAGCCGCTGCACCACCTTCACGCCCTTGGGTGCCAGCACCTTCCTCGTTTGACCCCTGAGCCCCAAGCGCATCTCGTCGGAGTGCCCCTTCGGGCGCACCCCCATCCGCGCCAGCAGCAACACCGTTACCCCAGACCGGCGGCATCTCTCCGTTACTTCCAGTCGGTACCTTGCTCGTGGGCTCCGGCCTTCTGGCGCTGACTATCTCGCGCCGCTCCTAACCTCGTAAACATCGGCCTTCTTCCCCCGAGTGGCCTGCCTGTAGGCGAACGCCCGTATCAACTCTTGCGCCGTTCTCCGAAGCCGCCAACTCACTCGCAGACGGTACCTTCATCGTTCCACTTCACAGGCGGACCGAGCCGCTCCCGCACGCCGCGTATGATCTCGTCCTCTCCGACGAGGTGTCCTATCAGGGTTCCTTGCTCGCTCACAATGCGCGCCAGCTCCGCCTCTGAGACGTGGCGTAGAGCTTCTATCATCGGGTGAGCCGGACCGGGCTCCTCTCCGAAGTAGTGCCGGCGGCCTCGCTGCATCTCGTGAACAAAGCAATCCATAACCTCATCCTCGTAGAAGCGCCTTACGCTGCCGTCCGCGAGCTCGAAGGTAATCATGTCTCGCTCGGCTTCGCGGGTTAGGCGGCGCAGTCTGTCCTTAATCCCCATTGGCAGCCCCTCCCAACATAACCTCTATAAAGCTCACCTTGCCGGGCGCACCCTCGCACGTCGAACACGGCTCACCCTCTGGGTAGGTTGCGCCCTCCTCGTGACGCTCCACAACTACGATGCGACCGCCACACTCCGGGCAGGGCTTGTCCTTGCCCCGGAGGCCCATTTGCTTCTCCAGTCTGTGCGCTCGGTCCCTAAGCCCCATAGCTGCGCTCCCATTCGACGGCGGTATCCGGGTCCTTGCCCGCGCGCTCCCACGACCTGCGCAAGAACCTAACGTAAGCCTCCGCGCGCTCGGCGGGCACCGTGCCAGTTCCCACGCTCCGGGAGACGGCGAGGCGCCAGAGGTCCGCGTGGGTATAGCCGCCTCCTAAAATCCGACGCGGGATGTTCTCGGGCCACACGGAACCCCCCGCGCTCGTGCTCGGCACAGCTACTCTTGAGCGCGGCGAGTTCGTCTAGGATAGCCCGGAGATGTACGGAAGCCGCGCTCGACTCGGGATGTGCGGTCTGTAGGATGCGCTGCTCCAGGTCCTCAAGGCATCTTACTTGGTTTCTAAGCCCCATAACGCTTACCCCCCTCACCGGCAAGAATCTCTAAGACTCGGCGGACCTCCTCGTGAGGTAGGGTTTGCTCCAGGCGGTCGAAGGCGGCTTCTAGCTCTTGCTCCAACCTCTCCCGTACCCGCCCCTCTATGTAATCCTCAAGGGCGCTTACCCGCTTATCCATAACCGCGCCGCCCGTTGTCCTTCTGGCGCTCCAATGCGCTCTCCAGTTCCTCTAATCTCGCTTCGAGCTCCATCTGTTCGCGCACCTTGAGCTCGACAGCAACGGCTCTTATGACGGTGTTGAGGAGCTGCCCGGCAACGGCGGCATTGCCCCGGTCCACGCGGCCCACGAGCACGTCGTCCGCGAGGTCGGAGAGCCGCGCTTTTATTCCCTGGAGTTCCCGATTCGGCTTGCTCTTGCCAGCTTTCGAGGCGTTGCGCTTACGTTCATCCTGGCGGGCGGGGTCGTGGTTGTAGCACCACCGTTCCCCCGGTCCAACGCCAACCCTACACCGCTCGCCATCCCGCGTAATACCGGCGCATTCAGCCATTAACGCTCACCCCCTCCCCCCTCCCAGGCGTACGAGGTCCCCTTGAATCCTGCGAAAGCATTATCCAACCGGGACGTTATATTGCGGGGCGTAGGAAGCACTCTGCTCATTACGGGTGAGCCATACAAGGTCCTTGATCTCAGAAGCCTCCTCGATACACCTCTGCGTAGCCTCTACCTCCGCCTTATGAGCATCCGTATTGAGGCCGGCCGATAACTGGTCAAGGATCGCCCCCGCCTCAATGTCTCCCTCATCAACCCGCCGCGAGGCCCTTACCGCGAGTAGATAGGCGAGCCGGTCGCCCTTCGACGCACCGCGTGAGACCGCGGATAGACGCTCCGCCAGCTCCTCACGGTTAAGGTTGGATATATCCGCCACGGCCAGAGGGTAGCCGCTCGCCGCCCGGGCGAGCTCCTCTTTGTCCAAAAGTGAAAGCGGGGAGATGTTTTGCAGGGCGGTAAGGTCCCCGTTTGCCTCTGAGAGTAGTTCCTTAGTAGCCTCCTCGACCTCTCTCAATACCGCATTGCGTTCGGCGCGCAAGTTCCCCAGGCGCTCGGCGTGCTCTGTATCCGCGTAGATGTGCGCGCCATCGGGCCGAAACAGCCTATCCCGTCCCTCTTCAAAGGCTCTCCGGGCGGCCTCCGTTCGCTGCCTCAACTGCGTTAGTGTGCTCACGACTCCTAAACTCCTATCGTTCGGTTACTTCCAGCTCCGCCGCCGATTAGAGGGAAAGACAAACCTTCTCGGCGGCGGGTACGCCTCCTCTCGAGCGCGGTCGGCCTCTTCGTCTCTGGCGGCCCTCTCTTCGGCGGCCTTCTGTCGCTCTCTCCTCTGGCGGTCCTCCCCTAGTCCGGGGAATTCCTCGCCGGTGCGCTCCTCGTACTTGCGCTTGATCTGTATGTATTTCATGAAATCCACGACACCACTCCTCCTATCGACCACTCCTTATCTTCTTTAGGTAATCCTTCTTCGAGAGCCGAAGATCGAGCGTCGGCGCCGGGATTGTTGGTCCACGAACCTTACGCCTAGCTCTTCTTGTGTCTCCTCGATGTGCTGCTGAATCTCTTGTGCCCCCTTCTCGCGTCGCTCTTGAATAGCGGCTATGAGCCGGCTGCGCTCTTGAAACTTTCTAAACTTCTTCGGCAACTCCCTACCTTGAGTCATAATTGGCTCACCTTGGTTGATCCTCTAGTAACCTCTCCGCCGCCTCCTCGTGGGCCGCCACCAAAGTTGTCAGCGTTCGGCGGAGGCGCTCGGCTTGTCCCCTGTGATAGTCGAGCCATGCGAGTCTATTTTCCTCGCGCCTCTTGGCGTGGTGGAGGCGGACGCTCTCGGCCCACAACTCCTCGCGCTTCACGCCGCACCTCCCCCTCAGATAGTTTGCAAAGTCCTCAAGCCGCACTATCACCAGAGCGTCCCGGTAAGGCTTGCAGTCCTGGTGCAACACAGCCACAGGTAGCCTTCCGTTCACTGAGGCGGCCTGTGCCTGCTCTAAGGCGTCCATAAGCCACGCCGGGAGCGTCTTGCGGCTCTTTACCTCTATGGACAGCATGCTGTGCTCTACGTCCGGTGTAGCGCCTCTCTGGTGGCCTGTTACGGGTACGCGGACGCCTCCCAGGAGTTCGGCTATGCGGCGCTCGGCCTGCTTCCAGTCCTTCAAGATGCCTCCCCTTCTATGAGGCGCCGCACATAGCCGTTACAGACCTTGCACTCCTTCGGCTCTAGCTGGTGGTGGCAGTGGCCCGTCCGGAGGTAGGTAAGGATGTTAGGCTTGTGACGCCGGAGCTCCTCCCGCAACTCCGGCGTCAGGGAACCGCGGACAGACAGGCCGGACGGTTTCACCGCAAGGCTTATGCCGCGGCTCTCGCAGTCTTCGATGATTGCCAAGAGGTGGCAGGTCACAGTATCTCCTCCGGCTCTTCATCATTAAGAATGCCAGGGCTGGCATTCTTGGCATCCTTAACCGTTTCGCCCGCACCTTGATTAAGGTTGCCAACCTTCCCCAGGGTTGGCATTGTGGCATCCTTAATCGGGTTGGCATCCTTAATCGGGTTTTCTTCAGAGGTTGGCATCCTTAATGAATTCGGCTTATCTATGCCAGATTCTCCCTTTCCAACACCCCCTCTGTGATTAAGGATGCCACCGTCTTTGTTTTGGCACCCTTTGGCATCCTTAATCGGTTCGGTGGCATCCTTAATATCGTCGTCTGTCAGGTCCACAACCGGCAGTCTCCAGAGCCACTGACCTCTTCCGCGGCCGCCGGTCTCGCCCTCCCGGTAGCTCAGAACACCCAATTTCTTCTTCGCCCGGGCCAGTGTGCGCTCCGAGATAGCGGCGTCTTCGGCCTCCTCCTTCACTTGTGCGGCCGGCACGGGTCCATCTGCAAGAACCTCCTCCAGGAACTCAACCGCCTCACTTCGAGCGTCAGCGTGTTCCTGGTCCTGTGGCGTGGCTAGGATGTCTTTGGCCGAGACCTCCGACTGTCCGAGCCAGTTGACCCCTACAGAGCCGCTCTCCGCTTCTTCGAGCCCGAACATGAGACTTGCCGGCGGCATTGCAAGGTTGTTCTTGGTAGACGCCAGCACGCGGCGGTTCTCGTCTTGCGGGTCTTTGCCGACCACGAACGCCATACGCGCCGCCCCGATAATGCCTATGCTCCCGCCGCCCCGGTACAGGGGATTATTGGCGGTTGCCTTATTGAGATGCCGGACCACCAGCACGGAGGCCCCGGTCCTCTCCGCAAGTCCTGCAAGCGGTGCCAGAGCCCTCCTCACGTCCTGATCCCTGTGTGAGTTGGTCTCGCCGGAGAGGAACGCCATGAGCGGGTCTACGACCAACAGCCGGGCTCCTACGCGCCGGATGCCCTTCTCTATGAGCGCCAAGTCCTCCGGGATGGAGAGGAGCCTGTCATGGCCGCTCTTGTCGGGCACCGTGGCTAGAGCAAGTATCTTTGATGTGTCCGCTCCAGCGGCGTCCAGGCGCGGCCGTATCGTGTCTGCGAGACCGTCCTCTGCGGAGAGGAGAACCACGCCGGCGGATTCACACTCGGCGCCGTCCGGGAAAGTCTTGCCGGCCGATACCCGTGCCGCGAGGTCTAACGTCATGGCGCTCTTGCCAAGCCCGGGATCTCCGTCAACGAGGGCTAACTTTCCGAGCGCAAGCCAGGAGGACCATAGCCAGGAAACCTCTTCGGGCTTGACGCCGGATAGGAGCTTCCCTATCTCCTCCGGCTGGAACTCTTCTATCTTGCGCTCCGTCCCGTCCGCCAACTTGACGGTCTTGGGAGCCTTGTAGAACTCCGTCTTACCGTTTAGAGCCTCGGTGATAGTCCGGTCCCGGTAGACTTCCCGGTCCCACTTCTTACGGTAGAGACCGGACTGGCGGAACAGAGAATCTATCCTCGAGGCGTCTCCCCCGGTCCAGAACGCCAGCATTCCGCACAGCGCAAGGTCTGCCTCCGAGTGAGAGCCGTAGTCTCCCGTGTCTCCGGTCCACAGCCGGGAAAACCTCTCTCCGTTTGAGGCGGAGAGGGCCTTCTGGACTACCTCGGTATCCGAGAGACCATTATCTACAGGCTCAGGAGCCGCTATAGGTTTTGTGTGGCCGTTGGCGTTATCCTCCCCGAAGACACGCCGAATAACGCCCTGTAGCTCCTTTTGGCGGCTCTCTATGGTCCGCGACGTGCCTGATAAGTGCTTGCCGGTGACGGTGAAGTACCGGCCTCGGTCGTAAGCCTCGAAGCGTCCCTTACGGTTTCTACCGGCTGGCAGCTCTCCTCTAATGAGGATATGAACGCCGGTCCCGGACGGGCTTATCTCCGTGTAGGAGCTGAGCTCCTCGATAACCTCCTGAGCCCATGGCTCTATCTCCCCAGTCTTCGGGTCTAGGCAGCCGTCGAGGTCCACGCCGCACAGGTCGTCCTCTGGTGTGAATACGAAACCTATCCCGCCGTAGCCGTGCTCCTTACAGGCTCTCACGGCCTCCTGATAGCCGGCCCAGGTCTCCGGGGTCGTGCTACTGGCTCTCTGGCCCGTAAGCGGAGAGTAGGGAATCTTGGTCGGCTTGCCGCCGCGCTCCTCCGAGCGCCAGCACAACCACTGCCTCAAATCTCGTATGTTCTGAGTGTCTGTTACCATATCCAAGAGTCCTCAAGGAGCGGGGAGGACGCGAAGCCCTCCCCGTTGCCTACTCCCTTCAAAATGGGATGTCGTCGAACGTATCCTCATCGTCGCCATCTTTGTCCGGCTGGGGAGTCTGATTCCTCTCCTCCGGCGGTACGGGGCCGATGGTGCCGAACTCCACCTTGTTTCTTGAGCCGGTCCGGGTCTGAGTGACCTGGCCCATGAACTGCTTGCCGACCAGGCTGTTCAGAGAGACGCCCGGCTTCTTGTGGAAGTCTCGCCCAAGACACGCCTCGAAGATGCTCCAGGCTTTGGAGCCTTGCTTTATCTGGCCGGTGTCCTCATCGCGACTGGAGTAGTCGTTGAACTGGTGGCCGTCGTGCTCTCCGCCCACGACCTTCAGCTTGAGGTACATCTGTGGTCCGTAGGTGTCGCTCTTGTCGGCGTCTAGGATCTCCAGCCGACACACCTCCGGCGGGATTACCTCTTTTGGCGCGAAGCCTATATCCGTCATTGAGTCCTCTTTCTCAATCATTAATGGCCAATTCCTGATGACTTATTGATTAGATGTTTACATGTCTACCTCCCTCCCTCTTTCTCACTTTTCGCGTCGTCGGGGGCGGTTGCGGGACCGCCTTTTTACTGGCGAGAATCAGCCGATAGACAGCCGCTAAGGCGTTGGCTTCAGCTTCGGGGGTGGCGTCGGGGCGTGGGGTGTATACGACGCGAGAGTTACTCATGCCCGCCCTCAAGCCGGCGCTTGCGTTCACCAACTCCAAGGCGACGCAACCGCTCGATGTCTTCGAGCGTGTAGTAGCGCCAGCCGCTCTGGGTACGGCGAGCTAACGGCAGTGCTCCGAGCCTTTCACCGAAGCGCAGCCAGCTAGAGCTTACATTGAGTTCTTCAGCGGCTTGGCCAATGGTGAGTGTGTACTGCTCTTTGGGCACAAGCCCATATTGAGCTTAACTGATAAGTTTCTCTAAACAGGCGTTTAGCCGAAGTGTTGTTTAAAAGATTCCGTGTCGGAAAGCTGGACAAAGCTACCGACGCGCATAAGACGCTGAGACACTTTGGCCGCATCGCGCCAGATCGTGTCTTCAGGGCTCCAGCCGTCTTCCGACAGCAGAGGTTTATCCAGAGGCTTGAGAAGGTGATTGTTCAGCACACGGGCTATTCGGGGACGCTGTACTTTAGGCTTCTGAGACTTGTCTTTTTCACCGAGAAGCCATGCCGTGCATCCGAGTATGGTCTTCTCCGAAGTCATCTTAGTAGAGCGGCCGTGGTCACCTAAAGCGTAGGCGTAGCCCGACAACGTTCTCTTATTCGCTGATCCTAGTAGCGTTCGGCATATGTCTCGCACCAAAGATGGCGGCGCGAAGGAGTAGATGCGTCCGCGCGAATACTCCTCCTTAAAGTAAGGAACGCGAGCAGGATGCAGTTCTTTCTCCGGCTTTACTGTAATAGTCAAACAAGCGTTTCGCATGGACCAGGCGATAGCACCGCCACTGCATTGATCATAGTGGATTCCGCGCTCCATGAGGGTTCGCTCGTACAGTGCGGACACTTCGCTAGGATCAGCGTGTCTAGAAAACACTTCTATATCTACTGCTCTAGCGATATCGCTGCGCTCATGCGCTACAACAAGTATCGCCATTTTCCGTAAGCGCATTACTGGTACTTCATCCACTATCTTAACGACTTCAAGGCGGCGGTAATTGCTGGCCGTCTCTACGGTTGGATGGAAAGCAAATTGAACAAAAGCCAGTGTACCAACGATCTCTTCCTCATCCGTTATCTTATTATCGAATAGAGCATGCACGGCAGTGAACAGTCCCTCACAGCGTTCGCAGATAGCATCACCGGCGTACCTGCGAAGCTCCCGCGCGGGGGTTGTGCAAGCGTCACAGACCTCGTACTCGGACGGCTCGTGTAAACTGTCCATTGAGTTCGGCGCGGGCTCAAGACTCTAGCGGAGCGGCCCGCGCCGCGCCTCCTTTCTCTAAGCTCTCGCCCATTCTAACCGCTCAGCACCACCGTCGAAGAGCAGCGCGCGGAATGCCAACTCCCGGTTTTCGCTGTTTTGAACTGACGCCAACTCATCCACGCTCTTGAAGTTGCCCCTGTGGCGACGGTGCTCGATTATCTTCTGGGCGGTGGAGGGACCGACGCCCGGTAACTCGTCCAGCTCCTTCGCGTCGGCAGTGTTGATGTTGACCAGAAGCGGGGTCTGCGCCTCTAGCTTCGCTTCGTCGAGAGAGGTGCTGTAGACCGTTCTGGGGGCGGACTCGGAGGCGTGAGAGGAGTAGTATGCAGCGCTCCCGAAGAATACGATAATGAGTATGCAAACGATTATACGAGGTTTTTGGTTGCGTAAGAAGCCGGACGAAAGCGGCCGGGGGCCCTCCCGGCGTCCCTTCGCGGTCTCGAAGTGCTCTCCCGGCAAAGTGGAGGCTCCCCACAAGCCTGTAGTGGTGGAGCCGAGGGGGATCGAACCCCTGACCTCCACGCTGCCAGCGTGGCGCTCTCCCAGCTGAGCTACGGCCCCAAAAAGACCCTCAGAGTATAGGCACCCTATAGGTGAGTGTCAACGTGCCGTAGAACGGCGCGTTAATCCTCCCAGTGCTCCTGGGGGGCGGCGCGCCAGAGGGACTCGAGGCGGTAGTAGTCGCGGGCCTCGTCGGTGAAGACGTGGACGACCACGTCGAGGAAGTCGAGGCTGATCCAGGCCGACCCCTCGTCCACGCGCCGCGCACGGGGCCTGTAACCCTCCTCCCTCATCTTGTCCAGGACCTCCTCGACGATACGCCGCGTCTGCCGCTCGGTTTCGGCGCTCGCGACGATGAAGTAGTCCGTGTACGAGACGACCCCCCGCAAGTCTATGAGCACTACGTCTCTGGCGAACATGTCAGTCGCGGCCTGCGCCGCCGTCTCCGCCATGTGCCGGGTGAGGTTCAGGCCCTCATTCTGGGCCTCCTCGACTTGCCTGGCCATAGACTCGTCGCGGTTCACGCTTCCTTGCTCCCGCTCAAACGTTCCTCCGATCTTTGGTTCTCCCGTGCTTCATGCGCACCGTATAACCCCCTGTCATGAATTATTTCGAACACCCCGTCCGGTACCAGGTACCTCACGCTTTTACCCTCCATAAGCATCCTCCTGATCCTGGTCGCCGAGACGTCAACCCGCGTACACTCGACGGGCACTATCTTCTCGAAGTTCTCTAAAGCATCGGCGAGGTGGTCCAGGTTCGAGATGTCGTAACCAGGACGGGTCGCCGCCACCATCGCTGTCTGCGCCAGCAGCTGATCGGGCTCCTTCCAGGAGAGGAGGTTCGAGACCTCATCCGCACCCGTAATGAAGTACCACTCGTCCCCCTCGTACCGCTCCTTGACGAGCGGCACCGTCTCGACGCTGTGCATAGGCCTCCCGGCGTCTATCTCCACGCGATCCACACAGAAGCCCTCGTTATCCGCGACTGCTGCCTCGACCATATTGAAACGGTCCTCAGCCGGCGCCTTGACGCTCGTGGGCGGCTTGTGCGGGGGGACGCCGCCGGGAACAAAGATCACGATATCGAGCCCCAGAGTGTCCGCTACCTGCTCGGCGATAACCATATGCCCCTGGTGGACAGGGTCGAAGGTCCCCCCGAAGACACCTACCTTCCTCACCCCACCGCCCTCACTGATAATCGAACTCCGCTTCGCCGATTCTGACCTCATCGCCGCTCTCCGCCCCAGCCTTCCTGAGCGCCGCCACGACACCCTTCTTCTCAAGCTCTCGCTGGAAGTTCTCCACACCCTCCTGGCTCTCCCAGTCGGTGCGCAACGCGAGGCGCTCGACGCCCTCGCCTGAGACCTCGTAAGTCCCGTCCCCGACCCTCTCGACGCGCAGGCCCTTCCACGTTGGCCGGAAGACACGATGCTCGTCCGGGCCGCCCCCGTTGACCGCAACACGCTCCCGCTCGGTCAAGGAACGGAGCCGCTCTTCGAGGTGGTCCCGTAGCTCCCCGACGCCCTCGCCGGTGAGCGCGGAGACCTGCATAGCCTCGGGGAACGCCTCCCTCAGGTACTCCCTGAGCTCGTCATCTAGCATGTCGATCTTGTTGAGGATCACGAACGTCGGCTTCTCAGAGAGCCCCGCCTGGTAAAGCTCGGCCCGCAAGGCTCCCTCCGCGCCCTCCGGGTCCTCGGAGGCGTCGAGGACGAGCACGAGGAAGCGCGCTCTAGCAACGTGCCTCAAGAAACGGTTCCCGAGTCCCCGCCCCTCGCTCGCCCCGGAGATGAGACCGGGTATGTCGGCGACGACGAAGGGCTCCCGATAGGTCTTCTCGTCCACCACGCCCAACTGCGGGGCAAGCGTCGTGAACGGGTAGTCGCCGACCTTCGGACGGGCGGCGCTCAGGGCTCTTAGCAACGATGACTTGCCGGCGTTGGGGAGCCCCACGAGCCCCGCGTCAGAGAGCACTCTCAACTCCAACCGGACCTCCCTATCCTCGCCGGGGAGACCCTTCTCCCTGAAAGCGGGGGCTCTCCTCGTCGAGGTGGCGAAGGAGGCGTTGCCGCGTCCCGCGCTCCCGCCCCGGGCCACGACGAACTCCTGCCCCGGCTCGGAGAGATCTGCGAGCAGGCCGTCTTCGTCGTGGACGAGGGTCCCAACCGGCACGTCTATAACCACGTCCGCGCCCTTCTCACCGGAGCGGTTGTTGCCCGAGCCGTGGCGGCCGCGTTCGGCCTTTATGAGTTTGCGGTGGGCGTAGGGTTCGAGGGTCTGGAGGTCTTCGGTGGCGCGCAGGATCACCGACCCGCCGTCCCCGCCGCGACCGCCGTCCGGGCCGCCGCGGGGCTTGTACTTCTCGCGGTTGA
>JADDPM010000004.1:8897-16107 GCA_016781885.1 Rubrobacter sp. | reverse complement strand
TCGACGATGTTGACCACGCTCCTGCCGCCGCTCTTGGCGAACTTGACCTGGCCGGAGATCCTGGCGAAGAGCGTATCGTCAGAGCCTTTGCCGACGTTGAGGCCCGGGTGGACCTTCGTGCCGCGCTGCCTGACGATGATGCTCCCGGCGCTGACGAGCTGCCCGCCGTAGGTTTTTACGCCGAGCCTCTTGCCCTCGGTATTGCGACCGTTCCTCGACGAGCCGCCACCCTTTTTATGAGCCATTATCTATACCTCCACTACCTTGATCCGGGTCCGCGCCTGGCGGTGCCCGGTCTTCTTTCTGTACGTCTTCTTGGGCTTGTACTTGTAGACGTGTACCTTATCGCCCTTCAAGTGTTCGAGGATTTCGATCCTGGCCGTCCCGCCCGAGAGGTCGAAGTCCTCCCCGTCAGCCGTGAACGCGACCGGGATCTCCACCGAGTCCCCGACCTCGCCCGCGAGCCGGTCCACGATCAACTCCTCATCCCTGCCGGCCCGATACTGCTTGCCGCCCACCTTCAATACCGCAAACATACGATCTCTCCCGTTGCCTGTTAAACAGAACGAGTACGCGCGATCTCTTATCTCCGCGCGAACTCCGAATATCTAGTATACCGTCCTGTGCCCGGTGTGGCCAACGCCTCAGGCATCCATCCCCTTGTAACCCTCCTTCGAGCGCATCGCGATGCTCTGAAGGAGGCCCAGGGAGATCACGCTGACCACCAAGCTACTCCGCCCGTAGCTGATAAACGGCAGCGGGATGCCGGTGACAGGCATGATCCCCATCGTCATACCAATATTGACGAAGACGTGAAACAAAAAGATCGTGGCGACCCCCACGGCGATGAGGACGCCGAAGCGATCCCTCGCGACGGTCGCGACGTGTAGCATCCGCCACACGAGGACGAAGAAGAGCCCCAGGAGCAGCACTGCTCCGACGAACCCGGTCCTCTCGGCGAGGTTGGAGAAGATGAAGTCGGTGTGATCCTCGGGCAGGAAGCCCAGATTAGCCAGCGTCATTGGATCGAGGCCCTTGCCGGTCAGGCTGCCGGAGCCGATCGCGATCATAGACTGGGAGACCTGATAGCTCTCGGTGGTAGCACCGGTCGGGTCGAGGAAAGCCGTAAGGCGCGCGACCTGGTACTCCTGGAGAATCCCCAGCTTCAGCGCGAGCGCGAAGAGGACTATACTGGAGATCACGAGCAGGCCAAGCTGCCGGAGCCTCGCCCCCCCGATAAACGCCATCGCAAAGAACACGGCCCCGAAGACTAGCGCGGTCCCGAGGTCCGGCTGGGCGAAGACGAGCAAGGCCGGTACCCCGAGGATGCCCAAAGATTTGAGGAAGGTCTTGGTATCACTGGCGCGGTGCTCGGAGAAGTATCCGGCGAGCACCAAGACCATGAGGAGCTTCGCGAACTCCGAGGGCTGGACCTGCACAGGGCCTATGTCGATCCAGCGTTGCGCCCCCTTGGCGCTGATGCCGCTGACGGTCACGGTAAGGAGCATGAGAAGGGTCAGGCCGTAGATGGCGGGCAGGTACTTCTTCAGACGCCGGTAGTCGATCAGGGCGAGCGGCACCGCCCCCACGAGACCCACGACGAAACCCAGAGCCTGGTTCAGCGCGAAGCTCCCGCCCCCGTCGGACCCAGCGATGTACACCGCGAGTATCCCGAATCCCGTAAGCGCCAGCGAGGCCAGAAGCAGTATCGGGTCCATCGCCCTGAGCCGCTCGGAGAGGCCAACTTCGGTATCTATCTTACCCCTGCTTAATTCCATGTATCTTCCTTCGTCGCTATAAGCCTAAGTATACGACCGCCCACGAAATACGCGATCGCAGCGTTGAGCAACACCTCGGGGATCACGCCGGCAATGAGGTAGTCAGCGAAGCCGGAGACGTAGCCCGACGCGGACGGTGCGCCCCTGCCGGCCAGAGAGACGGCGAACAGACCCAGCAGGTCGTATGCCGCCACCGAAACCGCGACGGCCTGGGCCATAAGAAGCGCCATATTACCCTTCCGGCGCAAGGTCCCGATCCTCACCCCAACTGCCGCCGCGAGGACGCCGCCCAGCGTCCCGACGCCAAAGATGCCGCTGCCGAGGGCGTCCGTCAGGACCCCGCCGAAGAACCCGAGGAGCAATCCCTGTAGGTCCCGCAGGCCCATGACCGCCACTATCAGGCCGAGGATTAGGAACCGCGGCGCCACCCAGCCTAGAGTGAGAAGCGGCGAGAGGGTGGCTTCGAGGAGCGCGGCAAGCGCCACGAGCAGCGCGGCCCGGACTATGGAGGTCTGCACCCCTAGCAAGCCCTCACCCGCCGGCAGCTACCAATCGAGGATCACCCGCACCTCCTCGAGTTCGGCGGCCTCGACGGCGGGTGACACGACGATGTTCTTGTACTGATTTATGTCCTGCGAGCTGACCGACTCGACCGTCCCCACGAAAAGCCCCGGCGGGAAGAGGAGCTCCCGATCCCCGGCGCGCCCGCTCGTGACCACGAAGTCCCCCTGCTCTGCCCCGGCGTCGAGGTCCACGTAGTCCACCCCGAGGTAATCGTCCCAGCCGGTCTTCAACAGCCCCTCCCCGCGCGGCTCCTCTGAAGGGGAACCCGGCGGCGATCCATCAGCCGGAGTAGTCTCCTCCCCGGATTCGTCTTCCGGCCTCTGGGAGGGCAGTAGCCTCACGCCTGCCGCGAAGTTCTGGTCGGTAACGAGGATCACCTCGGCGGTGTTCGCAGTCACCTTGTCCGTAGTGCGGCCCACGAGGGTGTTGTTCCCGACTACGACCGGTTGCTCGGGCCTCACTCCATCGTTTGTACCGACGTTTATCTGTATCCTGTCGGAGAGTTGCCCGCCCACGGGGGCGACGACCCGCGCGAGTGGACTGTACTCGAAAGACGGCTGCTGACCCTCCAGGAGCTGGCGTAGCCGCTCGTTCTCCTGCCTCAAGCGCGCCGCCTCCGCCGCTCCCTCCTCGTTCTTCCTCGCCTTTTCCTCCAGCTCCTCCCGCTCGCTCGCGTCGAAGGCCCCCTCGACTCTCTCGCTCGCCGTCTGAAACGGCGAAGCGGCGAGGCCGAACAGACCCCGCACCGGCCTCAAGACCTCGGCGGCGCCGAGTTGCACGGTGTGCAGGGGCCCAGTCTCGCTCTCCTTCACGTAGACCGTAAAGAGGGCCAGGCTCGTCACGCAGAGGATGGCGAAGGCCGCGAGGCCGGTCGCGGCGTTGGGCTTACGGCGTCCCAAAACTACTCTTTAAGAAGAAGAGAGCGCGCTGCGGTAGTACTCGATCTCTTCCAGGGATCGGCCGCTGCCGATGGCGACGCACATCAGCGCCTCGTCGGACACATGCACAGGGATCCCCGTCTCACGTCTCAAGCGCTCGTCCATGAGGCGCAGCAGGGCGCCGCCCCCAGCCAACACCATACCACGGTCCATGATGTCCGAGGCAAGCTCCGGCGGTGTACGGTCTAAAGTATCGCGTACCGCCGCAACTATAGCGTCGACGGGCACGCTGATCGCCTCCCGTATCTCCTCGCTGGTTATGACTATCGTCTTCGGCAGCCCCGTGACGAGGTCACGTCCCCTTATCTCCGCCGACTCTTCTTCAGGCATCCTAAAGGCACTCCCAAGCTCTATCTTTAGCTGCTCGGCCGTCTGCGTCCCGATGGCGAGCTTATACTCCTTCTGAATGTACGAGGAAATCGCATCGTCGATATCGTCGCCGGCGATCCGGATAGACGACTTTGTCACGATGCCGCCCAGAGAGATCACCGCGACTTCGCTCGTCCCGCCGCCGATGTCCAGGATCATGGACCCCTGCGCCTCGGTGACCGGCAGCCCCGCCCCTATAGCCGCCGCCAGCGGCTCCTCGATGGTATACGCCTGACGCGCACCCGCCGACTCGGTCGCCTCCTTGACCGCCCGCAACTCCACGCCCGTCACCCCCGAAGGCACGCACACTACGACCCTTGGCCCCACGAACGACCGGAAGAGCCTGCGCCTGGGCTGGGCCTTGCGGATGAAGTAGGAGAGCATCTTCTCCGTCACCTCAAAGTCCGCTATGACCCCGTCTTTCAAGGGACGCATGGCGACGATGTTGCCGGGCGTGCGCCCGAGCATCCTCTTCGCCGCGCTCCCGACCGCGACAACCTTATCGGTCTTAGTGTCTATCGCAACGACCGAAGGTTCGGAGAGAACGATCCCGTGCCCCTTTACGAACACGAGTGTGTTCGCGGTGCCCAGATCTATCGCAACGTCCCTACCGAAGAACCCTCCAAACATTTCCGTCCCCTCGCTCTTCCGAAAGCTTCCTACCCTCGCCGGGGCTAGAGCTTCCCGTGTTCTTTCATAGAATAAAATCCATCACCCACGATCACGTGGTCCAATACCTCTATCCCCAGGATCTCCGCGGCCTCGACAAGCCGCCTCGTAACCTCCCGGTCCTCCCTGCTTGGCTCGATATTCCCGCTGGGATGGTTGTGAGCCAGGATCACGCTCGCGGCACTCGCCCGAATGGCCGGCTTGAAGACCTCCCGGGGGTGAACGAGAGCCGAAGAGAGCGTGCCTACGCTGACCAGCGGAGACTCGATAACCTCGTTCTTGGTGTTGAGAAGCACCACGACAAAGTTCTCCCGGTCGAGGTTGGCTATACGCCCCCTCAATAGTCTATCCACATCCGCGGGCGATGATATCACGGGCCGCCCCGGGTTACGAACCTGCCCGATCCTCCGCCCCAACTCTACCGCCGCCAATATTATGCACGCCTTCGCCTCTCCGATGCCGTTGACCTTGACAAGCTCGTGAACCGAGACGTCGTAGAGCCCATGCAAGCCGCCAGCCTCGCTTATCACCTCGCCCGCGAGCTCGACTGCGGTCTTGTCCCTGTTCCCGATCCCGAAGAGCAAACCCAACAACTCCCCGTCGGAGAGCGCGGAAGGACCGGCCGCGAGCAGCCTCTCGCGCGGCCTTAGCTCCGGCGGGAGTTGCTTTATGGTGTACCGGCGACGCGAGGGGGTCTCCATCAGTACCACCGCACCCCGTATTCCTCCAGCATCTTGCTCGTCAGCGCGAGCGGGAGACCCACCACGTTGGTGTAGTCACCCTCTATGCCCTCCACGAAGAGAGCGGCCTTTCCCTGGATAGCGTACCCCCCGGCCTTCCCGAGACCCTCCCCGAGTCCGACGTAGGCAGAGATCTCGGCCTCGGAGAGTGGGCGCATACGCACTCGCGTCATGGCGCACCGGATGGAGACGTCTCCATCGCGCGCCACCGCGACCCCAGAGTAGACCTCGTGGGCGCGTCCGGCGAGGAGGCCGAGCATCCGGCGCACTTCGTCGGCGCTCCTGGCCTGACCGAGGGTCGCTTCTTTCGCCGGTAGCTCCGGCAGATAGACTATAGTGTCGGCCGCGAGAATAACTTCGCCGGAGAGCTCGGCGGTGACGGTGAGGGCCTTGCCGCGGGCGTTGGCCTCGACGGTCTCTTTGGGGTTGTCCTCGACGACCTCTGGGAAACCGCTCTTGCGGGCGGTGAAGTCGTAACCGGCCATATGCAATAGGTCTACGCGCCGGGGGGACTCGGAGGCAAGGACGAACCTCATTGGGATGTTTTCTCTAGCCGCCGAAGAAGAGCTTTAGCTCTCTTTGGGCGCTCTCGAGGGAGTCGGAGCCGTGGACGAGGTTGTCGGGGAGGCTCAGGGCCAGGTCGCCGCGGATGGTGCCGGGGGCGGCCTCGGCGGGGTTCGTCGAGCCCATGAGGCGGCGCATCACCGCTATCGCACCGTCGCCCTCGATACGCATGGCGACGACCGGGGTAGACGTGATGAACTCGACGAGCTCGCCGAAGAAGGGTTTCTCGCGATGCTCGGCGTAGTGCTCCTCGGCGAGTTCCTGGCTCACGTCCATGAGTTGCATAGTGCGGATGCCGAGACCCTTCGCCTCTATGCGGCGTATGATCTCGCCGATGAGGCGCCGCCTCACGCCGTCGCCTTTTATGAGTATTAGCGTCTGCTCCATCTCTATCTTCTCCTATCGACTGACGTTCTTGTTGCTCTGCACCATGGCGCAGTATGGACAGGTCCCCCAGCTCAACTCGAGCGGTCTGTCGCAACCCTCGCAGAGCTTCTTCAGGTCCCGGTCGCACTCCGGGCAGAGTAGATAATCCTTCTCTACTATCGAGCGGCAGTTCGGACAAAGGTCCACCCTGTGCTTGATCTCCCTTTCTAACACGGCAAGGTCCAACTCGCGCTCCCGGGAGTCCAGGATGTACTCAGGCGGTCGGACTATCAGGTAGATCAGGGTCCCCATGAACGGGAACACGAAGGCCACACCCCCCCAGAAGAACCGCGCCGCCCCCCGCCGGTCCGCGTCCACAAAGGTCCAGTACGCGAGCGAGAGCCACAACACCACGAAGAATGAGGCCACGAGCCAGAACCCTATCCTCACGTACGGGCTGTTGAGAACATCGTTTACAGCTTGAAAGGGGTCCGGCCCCGACTGCAAGACGTACGCAGCGTTCACACTATCGCCCTCAGAACAAAGAGGTAGCCGAGCAAGAAGGAGACGGCCGAGATCGCAACGAGCACCCCCACAAGCTTCCAGGTCCGGCTAGCCACGCCCACCGCCGCGGAGCCATCTCAAAACTCCCGCCCCGGTCGAGAGAGACCCCGTGACCAGCACCACCCCGCCGGCCCCTTCCATCTCCCCTACGACTGCGCGCAGGGCCTCTTCGGCATCCCGGATCACCCGTGCTCTCCTCCCTCCAGTATACCGCGGCCCATAGTCCTCCCCCACCCGATCCGGATCCAATGCCCGCCCGTCGCCGCGCTCGGGACGGGTGAGCACGAGGAGTTGGGCCTCGTCTTCAAGGGCTCTAAGCATACTTGTGACGTCCTTCCCCTTCAAGACGCCGAAGACCACCCCCAAGGGGCGTTCCCCATATCTCCCTCTCACCGCCCCGAGCGCGGCCCGGAGCCCCTCCGGATTGTGCCCCCCGTCCACCACTACGGGCACGCCGCGCACCTCATGCTCCTCGAAACGCGCTGGAGGCCGCGCCGCCCGCGCCGATGAGAGCGCGTCTTCCCGCTCCTCCGGCCCCAGAGGCCGTCCCAACAACGCCTCCGCAGCCCGCAGCCCAAGCCGCTCGTTATGTTCCAGGTACGAGGCTCCCCCCGCCTCTCGCTCCCCCGCCTCCTTATACTCCACAAGCTGCGCGCCC
>JADDPM010000004.1:0-8873 GCA_016781885.1 Rubrobacter sp. | reverse complement strand
GCTCCGACGACGCGTGAGTCGGCGGTACCGAGGACGAGCACCGCGTCAGGCTTCAAAGAGGCCAGCTTCTCCTCCGCTATCTCCTCGACCGTCTCGCCGAGGTACTCCGTATGGTCGAGGCCGACGTTCGTCAGCACCACCGCCTCCGGCTCCGCCGCCGAGGTCGCGTCGTGGCGCGCCCCGAGCCCCGCCTCCAGGACGGCCCACTCGACGCCCGCCTCCCGGAACAGCGACAGAGCGCCGGCGGTGAGCAGCTCGAACTGCGTGGCGGGTATGCCGTTCGCGTCCGCGACCTCAATAGCCTTCCCCATCGCGCCGGCGAACTCCTCCTCCGTCGAGTACCGCCCGCGCAGCATCACCCGCTCGGTGTAAGAGAGGACGTGTGGCGAGAGATACGCCCCGGCTGGGCGATCCGCTGCTTCGAGGGCGCTCGCGAGGGCGATGGAGGTCGTGCCCTTGCCGTTCGTGCCGACTACCTGGGCTATTCGCGGGGAGCGATGAGGGTTGCCGAGGGCTTTGAGGAGGGCGTTGATGCGTTCGAAGCCCAGAGCCACGCGCCGGCGGCGGTCGAGCTCGGCGCAGACGGCTTTGTAGGAGGGATGCGCAGCCCTGGCGCCCATCGCGTACTCTACAGGTACTCGTCGAGGCGCGTCTTGAGGGTCTTCAGGAGGCCGGTGTTCCGGTCCAGTTTCTCCCGCTCGGCGGCGACGACCTCGGCGGGGGCGCGTTCGACGAACTTCTCGTTCGAGAGCTTGCCCTCGGCGCGCTTCACCTCGCCCTCGATGCGCCCTATCTCCTTGCGCAGACGCTCAATCTCCTCGCGCCTCATCTCCTCCGAGAGGGCCAACTCTACTACCCCGTCACCAGCCGGCAACGTGGCCTTCGATGAGCTGTGGAGGTTCTCCGTGGGCCGGACCCGGGCCAGGGCCGAGAAGACCTCGAGATCGACGCCCTCCGGCACCCTCCCGACCAGTTCCCCGTCGCCCTTCGACTCGGACCTGAAGGAGCGAACCGCCGAGACCGCGAGCCGCGTCTGCTCCAGGATTCGGCTCGCCCCGGCGTCTTCGAGTGCGGGATCGAACTTCGGGAACTCCTGCCTGACTAAAAGGCCCTCGCCCCCGATCACCCGATGCATCTCCTCCGTGACGAACGGCATGACCGGGTGCAGGAGACGCAGCACCCCCTCGAAGACCTCTCGCAGGATGCGCGGAGTCTCCCTGGTAGGCGCAGCCTTGGAGATCTCCACGTACCAGTCCGCGAGATCGTGCCAGGCGAAGTCGTAGACCAGGCGCATCGCCTCGGAGAACTCGCACTCCTCCAGAAGCCGGTCGTAGTCGCGCGCGGTCTGGTTGAAGGCAGAGAGTATCCAACGGTCCGAGTCCGAAGCCTCATCCCGTCCCTGAGCCTCCGCAGGACAACCGGAGACGAAGCGGGCCATGTTCCAGAGCTTGGTGGCGAAGCCGCGCCCCAAAGACGCCCGCTCGTAGGAATAGGAGAAGTCCTGGGTCGAGGATTGGTAGAGGAGCCCGAAGCGAACCGCGTCGGTGCCGTACTCCTCGAAGAGGTCGAGGGGGTTTATAGTGTTCCCCTTCGACTTGCTCATCTTCGTCCCGTCCTCGGCGAGGACTATAGAGTGGACGTTGACCTTCTTGAAGGGGACCTCGCCCCGGAAACGCAAGCCGGTCATGATCATGCGCGCCACCCACAGGTACATGATCTCGCGCGCCGTAGACAGCAGGCTCGTGGGATAGAAGTACGAAAGGTCCTGCGTCTCTTCCGGCCATCCCAGAGTAGCAAAGGGCCACAACGCGGACGAGAACCACGTATCCAGGACGTCTTTGTCCTGCTCGTATCCTTCGCCGGGCGGCTCCTTCGCGGCGACGACCTCCCCATCCGGGCCGTACCACACCGGGATGCGGTGCCCCCACCAGAGCTGGCGGCTCACGTTCCAGTCCTGGAGGTTCTCGAGCCAGCGAATCGTCTCGCGCCGCCAGGAGTCGGGGTAGACGGTGATCTCCCCCTTCCTCAAGGCTTCTATGGCGGGCTCGGCGAGCTCCCTCATGGAGATCCACCACTGCTCGGAGAGCCACGGCTCGATGACGGCCCCGCACCGGTCGCAATGACCAACCCGGTGCCTGTGTTCCTTTACCTCTCCGAGGAGCCCTTCCTCCTCTAACCGCCCCGCGATGTCCTTCCTGGTCTCCTCGCGCGTCATCCCGGCAAACTCCGCGCCCCTCTCGTTGACCGTGCCGTCCGGGTTCAAGACGTTCACAGCTTCGAGACCGTGCCGCCGCCCGATCTCGAAGTCGTTCGGGTCGTGGGCCGGCGTAACCTTGAGGACGCCCGTCCCGAACGCCGGGTCTACGTAATCGTCCGCGAGTACTTCGACCTCGCGCTCCACGAACGGCACGGTCACCCGCCGCCCTACGATGTTCTTGTACCGCTCGTCATCCGGGTTCACGACGAGCGCCACGTCGCCAAGGATGGTCTCCGGTCGCGTGGTGAAGACCTGGACGTAGGCGTTTCCATCTGGGCCAGGGCCTTTGCCGTCAGCGTAGGGATAGCGGACGCCGTAGAGTTTGCCGTCCACCTCCTCGTAGTTGACCTCGAGGTCGCTTATGGCGGAACGGTCACGAGGGCACCAGTTAGTAATACGATTTCCCCTGTAGATCAGACCGGCCTCGTACAGTTCGACAAACGCGGTAAGGACGGAGTCGTCGTACCGCTTGTCCATCGTGTACCGCAGCCGCCGCCAGTCTACCGAGGCTCCGAGCCGCTTGAGCTGCGAGAGGATCTGGGACCGGGCCTCCCGGGCGAACTCCCGGCAGCGCTCGACGAACTCCTCGCGTCCGACGTCCCACTTGGTCTTGTCCTCCTCGCGCATCAGCTTTCGCTCGACGACGTTCTGGAGCGCTATCGAAGCGTGGTCGACGCCCGGCAGCCACAGGGCCTCGTAGCCCTTCATCCTCGCCCGACGCGTGAGGGTGTCCTGGATCGTGCCGTTGAGGGCGTGGCCCATGTGCAGCGCGCCCGTCACGTTCGGCGGGGGGAGGATGATGCAGTAGGGTTCCTTCTCGGGATGCGGGTCGGCTTCGAAGGCGCCCGAGTGTTCCCACTCCTCGTAGATGCGGGCCTCGACGGCCTTCGGGTCGTAGGTTTTGGGGATCTCCGCCTGGCTCAAGGGGGCTTGGCTTCTAGGCCGTCTCTTCGTCGTAGGCGTACTTCGAGTCGCCACCAGAGGAGGTCACGAGGGTCGGCTGCACCCCTTCGCGCACGGTGTCGGCGTCCACGACGCACTTGGCGACGTCGGAGCGGCTCGGCAACTCGTACATCGTCGGTAGCAGCGCCGTCTCCAGGATGCTCCTCAGGCCGCGAGCTCCGGTTCCCCGCTCCAGGGCCAACTCGGCGACCGATTTCATCGCCTCGTCGGTGAAGGTGAGATCCACCTTGTCGTAGCGGAAGAACTGCCGATACTGGCGCACCAGGGCGTTCTTCGGCTCGGTGAGGATCCGGATCAGATCCCCCTCCCCGAGACTGCGCAACGTCGAGATGATCGGCAGACGCCCCACGAACTCGGGGATGAGGCCGTACTTCAAAAGGTCCTCCGGTTGGACGTGCTGCAAAATCGCGTCCGGCTCGTCCTTTAGCCGCGAGTCAGTGTCGCCTCCGAAGCCGATGGTCTTCTTGCCCACACGGTGCCGGATAACGTCTTCGAGCCCGCCGAACGCCCCGCCGCAGATGAACAGCACGTTCTTGGTGTTTATCTGCAGGAAGTCCTGGTGCGGATGCTTGCGCCCGCCTTGCGGCGGGACGCTCGCTACGGTGCCTTCGAGGATCTTCAACAGGGCCTGCTGCACGCCCTCGCCCGAGACGTCGCGGGTTATGGAAGGGTTATCCGACTTGCGGGCGATCTTGTCGATCTCGTCTATATAGATGATCCCCGTCTCCGCCTTCTTCACGTCGAAGTCGGCGGCCTGGATGAGCTTGAGCAGGATGTTCTCGACGTCCTCACCGACGTATCCGGCCTCGGTCAAGGCCGTCGCGTCCGCTATCGCGAAGGGGACGTTGAGTATCCTGGCGAGCGTCTGGGCGAGCAGGGTCTTGCCGCTGCCCGTCGGTCCCAAAAGTAGGATATTCGACTTCTGGAGCTCGGTACCCTCACTTGGTTCGGGCCCCATGCTGATGCGCTTGTAATGGTTGTAGACCGCGACCGCGAGGACCTTCTTGGCGTCCTCCTGGCCTATAACGTACTCGTTGAGGATGCGGTTGATCTCACGGGGCTTGGGGAGGTCGTCGTCCTTCAGAACCTCGGGGCCGGAGAACTCCTCGTCGATGATCTCATTGCACAGCTCTATGCACTCATCGCAGATGTACACGCCCGGGCCTGCTATGAGCTTCCTGACCTGGCGCTGGCTCTTCCCACAGAAAGAGCACTGCAACTGGTCCGACGGATCCCTCATTCTCCTAGACGCCTCCCCTTAGCTACCGTTTCCACTAATGCTTTAGTCGACCGCTAGTGCTGCTGGACGATGTTGTCGATCACGCCGTACTCGATGGCCTCCTCGGCCCCGAGTATGTAATCGCGGTCGGTATCCAGCTCGATCTTCTCGTACGGCTGCCCGGTGTTCTCGGCCAGGATCTCGTTCAGCCTCCGCTTGGTCCGGATGAGCTCCTCGGCGTGGATCTGTACGTCCGACGCCTGCCCGGCGAGCCCGCCGATGCTCGGCTGGTGCAACAACACCCGCGTGTTCGGCAACGAATTCCTCTTGCCCTTCGTCCCCGCCGCGAGCAGGAACGCCCCCATCGAAGCGGCCATCCCCAGAGCCGTGGTAACGATGTCCGGCTTCACGAACCTCATCGTATCGTAGATAGCGAGGCCGGCCGTGACGCTCCCGCCGGGGGAGTTGATGTAGATGTTGATGTCCTGGTCTGGGTCCTCGCTCTCGAGGTGCAAGAGCTGCGCCATGATGGCGTTCGCCACCTGGTCGTCCACCGGGGTGCCGAGGAAGATGATCCTGTCCTTCAGCAACCGCGAGTAGATGTCCATCGCCCGCTCGCCGCGCGGGCTCTGCTCTATTACGTAAGGTATTACGGCCTGTGGATCATAGTTCATACTCTGCTATTCCTTTCCTTCGTCCTTCTCTATACCGGCCGAACTCTCGCCAGCCTGAACCGACGCCTCGACCCTCGACTCGCCGGCTTCGGGCACGGGCTCCCCGACCCCCGGCATTTCCTCTCCTCCGTCTCCCTCGGTCCTCGATGTTTCGACGACCTCGACGTCACCAGGTTCGGGAGCCCCGGCGGTCTCATCCGCCAATTCCTCGATCTCCTGGACGCTCTCCGCCTCTTCGGGCGGCATCGGGACCGGGACGGCGTTCTCGGCGAGGAACTCGAGCGCCTGGTTGCGGGCCAGCTCCTCCTGGAGGAGCGCGTAGGTGCCGTTGCGGCGCATGAGTTCCGCCAACTCGTCTGGCGAGCGGTCCGAGTCCTCGGCGAGGTGCTCGATCTGGTGCATCGTCTCGTGCTCGTCGGCCTCTATCCCCTCTGCCGCCGCAACCGCTTCCAGGACGAGCTCCTTCTTGACCGTGTCGGCCGCGTCGTCCCGCACCCGCTCCCTGACTTCCTCGCGGTTCGATCCAGCGAGCTGGTAGTACTGCTCCGGCTCGATCCCCTGCGCCCGGATGCTCCGTTCGAAAGAGGAGACCATCTCGTCGGCCTTCTCCTCCACCATCACGCCCGGCACCTCGACCTCGGTTCCCTCAGCGACCGCATCCAGCACGCGTCCCCTGAACTCGGCCTCGACCCGCTGCCTCTCGGTCGTCTCCAGCTGCTCGCGCACCGCCCCCCGGAACTCCTCCAGGGTCTCGAACTCGCTAGCCTCCTTGGCGAACTCGTCGTCTAAGGGTGGCAGCTCGCGCTCCTTGATGTCCTTGAGATGCACCCGGAACAGCACCGACTGCCCGCGCAGCGACTCCTCGGCGTAGTCCATCGGGAAAGTCACCGCAAACTGCTTGCGCTCCCCGGCAGCCATCCCGACGAGGTTCTGCTCGAAGTCCTCCAGAAGCTCGCCGCGGCCGATCTCCAGCATGTAGTCCTCGGCATCGGCGCCCTCCAGAGGACCGCCGGTCATCCTCTCGCCCTTGAAGTCTATGACGACGAAGTCGCCCTCCTGCGCTGGTCTGTCTTCGACCGCCGCGAGGGTAGCGAACTGGCCACGCATCTCCTCGATCTGCGCCTCGACCTGCTCTTCCGCGACCTCGACCTCGCGCTTCGGGACCTCGACGCCCTTGTAAGGCCCCAGCTTCGCCTCCGGGCGCACCTCTACGGTGGCGGAGAACTTGAAACCCTCCTCTTCGTCCAGAGCCTCGTCGAAGTGGATCTCCGGGCGATCTATCGGCCTGAGGTCGGTCTCGACCACCGCCTCGGAGTACCAGTTCGGCAGGCTGTCCTGGAGCGCCTCCATGTAAATATAGTCGCGGCCGACGTGGTTCTCGATCATGCGCCGGGGCGCCTTCCCGGGACGAAATCCCGGGACCCTGATCTGCTTCCTCAACTCGCGGACCTTCGCCTCGACGCCCTTCTTGACCGCCTCGGCGGAAACCTCGACGTCGAGGCGAACCTTGTTGTCCTCGATCTTCGTAACGTTAGCCGACATACGCCCCTATCTTCTTCTCTACCGACCTCACCAGCCGCCGCGCCTCCGCGAGAGCTGTGCGAGAGGCGGGACTTGAACCCGCACGCCCGAAGGCACTAGATCCTAAATCTAGCGTGTCTACCATTCCACCACTCTCGCTTACCTGTAAATCTGGAGGAATTATAACAGCCGTATAACAGCCGCCCCTCCCCGTGCGCTAAGGGCGCAAGCTACGCTCCAGGGAGAGTACCGGACCTCAGGATCGCAAATGTGAGCCCGGCCCGAGTTCTCTAGACCCGCTCGGCCTGGACCACCAGGCGGCCCGACTCCGGACCTCCCCCAAAGAGCCCGGGACCCATTGTCCACCAATCGGTGGGGCTTTCGGTACAGGTCTGTAACGAGACCACGTCCTTGCCCGGGATGGGGCGGGTAACCTCGCTCTGGGAAGGGCTGACAGCGAAGATAGCGAAAACCCTGTATTCGTAGATCCTGCCGTAGGTGTCCGCGAGGTAGACCACATCTCCCTCACGCATCAACGGCAACTCGTAGAGCTGATAGTAGCTCTCGGTGCCCGGCCAGCCCACGCGGTGGCCCGCTATATACGTGTTAGTGTCCTCTTTCTCCCAGGGGAACCCCGTAGAAGGCACCTTGATCGCCCCTGCGTCCAGGGCGGCCTCGGATCTGTCGTTCCTGACCGTATGACCATACACGCCTAGCTTGGGAACCGTCAGGAAAAGCGTAGGATCCTCCGGAACCGGCATCGCCGGCTCGGCCTCCTCTTCCTCAGGCGCCACCGAAGGAGTAGTCTCCTCCGGCGGCGCTTCCTCGGACGCAGCCTCCTCCGGCATCTCAACGACGGCTGGCGCGTCGGTCTGCACCAACGGCTCCTGGCTCACCTCTTCGGAGCCGCCCGAGAAGAGGTACACGATGCCGCCGAGGAACATCGCCAACAGGAGCACGAAGGCGAGGAGACCGACCCTACGCCTCTTTCTAAAGACGGCGTAGTCAGGGCGCTTCGTATCTATAACCCGGCGTTGCTTATCTAGGAGTGGCATGAGGTTGCATTCTACCTCGTTTCGACGACAATGGCGCGTCCAACAACAGATTTATTTCTGGCTCATACTTCAGTTACAGCTCCGTAAGAACCAGGCGTGAGGCCCCCTCTCTCTGAGCCAGTTGAGTAAGGTGCCCGGGGCTGAAAGAAGTATAGAAGAAGCGCACGAAATAAAGAAGAGAAGCCTCGCTATACGGCGGCGGGATCTCTCTTTATAAGCTTCTGCTCCCCGCTCATAGGGAGACCGTTAGTAGGGTGACCGACGGGGCTCGAACCCGCGACCTTCGGGACCACAATCCGCGGAGTCGTGTTGCAGCAGATTGCGGGAGGTTGCAAATCCCGCATACCTAAGCTGTTTTCTCTTCTACGCCTTGCTCTGTGTTGCGGGGTGTTGCACTCCCGCTGGTGTCAGAGAGGACGAGTCAGTGTGGAGGGGATGCCGAGGAGTAGCCTTCTCGGAAACCTAGGTTCCGGCATTCAGGGTTCTCGGAAACTCAGCATAGCCCCGGTCCTATGCGGCCAGGACCTCCGGGACCGGGGGAGAAAGTCATTTCGTAATGACGTTCTATGTACGCGTACAACGGAACGCGAACCACGCGCCGGCTGGTGGTTAAGCCCACACGGATGATATGCACAGCTATGCAAATAAGGGGGACCTGCTCCAGCGGACCGGGGGGATGGGCAAAACTAAGGGCCGGAGCCTCGCACTAGTCCTCTATCGCACGGAGATGGTACTTTCGGGCGGTACTCGGCGAGCTTCTCTTTCCTGCTCCCAACGCCCCTCGTATCCGGGTGGACCTGCAGGCTTTTCGCCACGCGCTGCATCGGGTACCACGCCGAAACGTTCAGGTCCGGTCCGAGAAGTGAAACGTATTTAGGCCGTATTATTCTCTGCTCTGCACCGTGCACCGGCGAAGACCAGGATACCGATGGAGCCCACGACGAGCAGCGCGACAGTGAGAGGCAGTACGATTGGGAGTCCCCCGGTCCCAGCGAGCTGACCGTCAGCGCCCTCACGCTCGTAGACTATCTCGCCGCCAAGTACGGTCATCAGCGCTTCGATGTCCCTGATACGCTCGGCCGGGACGGTCATGATGTCGTCTGACAGGACCACCAGGTCGGCGAGTTTGCCGGCCTCGATGGAGCCCTTCTCCTCCTCGGCGAACTGCGTATAGGCGCTATCTA
>JADDPM010000296.1 GCA_016781885.1 Rubrobacter sp. | reverse complement strand
CGGAGCCCGTGGTCGAGAACTCCGTCGGGGCGGGAACGCAGCTATGCTCGACGTTCGATTCCCTGGCGAGGGTGGCGGAGAGGGCCGACGCGCGCGTTTGCGTGGATACGGCGCATACGTACGTCGCAGGCTACGATATCGGAACGCCGGAGGGGGCGCGGGAGGTCGCGGCGGAGCTGCGGGAGAGGCTCGGGGATCGCGTTGCCCTTTTGCACCTCAACAGCCCGAGGAACTCTCTGGGGAGCCATCGGGATGGGCACGAGAGGATAGGAGAGGGGCACGTCCCGGTGGAGGCGTGGACAGCATTCTTTGGGAGGCTATCGGGGTTGCCGCTGGTGATGGAGACACCGTACGCGACGCCGGAGGTGGACGCCGGGCAGGTGCGGTTGGTCAAGGAGTTGGCGGGTGGGTTGCCCCTTTCGCCGGGAGGGGTATAGAATCTACTCTATGAAGACTCTGGAGATTCACCCGGCGCAGAGGAAGATGGATCTGCTCTCGGCGATCGGCGAGACGCTGAGGGCGACGCGCAACGAGCGCGGGCTAACCCTGAGACAGGTCGCCGAAGGCGCACACGTCTCCATCTCGTACCTGGCAGAGATCGAACGCGGCGAGAAGGACCCCTCCTCGCGCGTACTGGAGAGCGTCGCCGAGGGCTTGGGCGTGGAGTTGGCGGGTCTGCTCATCCGCATCGCCGCCACCCTGGATCCCGCCAGCGCCCCCGCAACGCCCGTCGCTGCCAAGCTCGCCGCCTAGAGATAGTCTAGAGGCGATAGGGCCTCCGGCGGTTGGCGTGGAGGCGGTGATCTTTGTCGGGATACAGGCCACCGGGAAGTCTTCGTTCTATCGTGAGTATTTCTTTGACACCCACGTAAGGATCAACCTGGACATGCTGAAGACCCGTCACCGGGAGCAACTCCTCGTGCGCGCCTGCATCGAAGCCAGGCAACCCTTCGTCGTGGACAACACGAACCCCACCGTCGAGGAGCGTGTCAGATACATAGAACCGGCCCGCTCCGCCGGCTTCCGCGTCATCGGCTACTACTTTCGCTCGACGGTAGGGGAGGCGCTGGTGCGTAACGCCCGGCGAAAGGGCAAGGCCCGCGTCCCCGAGAAGGGCATCTTCGGTACCCGCAAGCGGCTGCAAGTCCCGAGTTTGGAGGAGGGCTTCGACGAATTGCGCTGCGCATGTATAGACGATGCCAAAGGTTTCGTGCTGAAGGAGTGGTTGGATAAACCTTGATGAGTTGGACGGGAGGCTGCATGTCCTCAACATAGCTCACGAGCATCGAGCGCCGCCAAGTACCCGCACGGCTGCGATTGAGGTTTACCAGGTAGGTCTACCCATTCTCTATACGAGGAGCGTTTTGACACGCGGTGGTAGAGAGCCGGGGATCGACCTTCTCATAAGCAATCTCGGACAGTTCTTCATCCGTAGGTTGGTGGGCCTCC
>JADDPM010000044.1 GCA_016781885.1 Rubrobacter sp. | reverse complement strand
ACAGCTTGCGCCAATAGGTCATGGTCGGCAGGAAGGTCGGCCCTCCCAACGGTAGCGAATCCAGGCTTTTCGGACGAGCCTGCCCACAATGATGATCGCGTTCGAGAAAGCGACCCAGAAATCGATGACCTGCCCCTCGCGCTCGGTGCACCACGCCAGCTTTTTGTGGGCGTTTTGCCAGGAGGAGTTGGTTCTTTCGACCACCCAACGTTTTGTGGCCCCCAGCGGCGCCGGCTTTCCCCTCTCGGAGATCACGCCGATAAGAGCGCGTTCCTCCAACCGCTCGCGGGTAGCGTCTGAATCGTAGCCGCGATCCAGATGTACGCTCGCCCCCTCTGGCAACGGTCCAGCGAAGCCGGCCTCCACGCTGTCCAGAGTCTCGGCCAAAAGCGGTGAGTCATGGCGGTTAGCTGGAGCGGAGATGATCCCGTGCGGGATACCGTCGGCGTCGACGGCCACCGAGCGTTTGATGCCTCCCTTCCCCCGGTCCACCGGGTTCCTTCCCGCCCTCTCGCCACCGCAAGGGGCCTTGTGATGCAGCAGTCCACGGCCACCTCGAAAGGATCGAGGCCGATAGCTCGATCATAAGCTTCCCTGGCAAGCTCTTCGAGTACGTCCATCGCTCCCTCCTCGATCCACTCGTCGCGCCTACGACGCAGCGTGGTGGCCGAACATCCCTCATCAGCTATCCGCCAGTAGGCGCAGCCGAACACCAGAATTTGGACGAGCTTCTCGAAGACCACCCTGTCGGGGATGCGAGGCCGGTGGCAACCAAGCGGATGGTTCACGTCTCTTTCAGGCAGAAGGGCAGCGAACTGTTCCCAGATGGGCTCGATGATGTATGGTGGCACTGCGGGCATGGAGACGCTCCTTCACCTCGGGAAGCTTCAGCAACTCCCTGAATGATCGAGCAATCCATGTCCGTTTACATTCAGACGTGCTCCCTATTGGCGCAAGCTGTAAGAGACTAGAAACATAATCACGTATCGGCGGCTCCTTCGGGGGCCGCTTTTTCGTGAAAAGGAGGTGAAGACCTTGCAATCTTGGGGCCTACTTTTCAGAAGACCCGGCCTCGTCGGTTCTGCCCTGGCCCCGAAGGCCACGCCCCGGCACCAAGTTCTGGTGAGAGCCGGGCGAGGACCGTCAGGAGCTCAGGGCAGTCTCTATCTCCCGCGCGGCTGCTACAACCTCGTCCGCCAGGCGCTCACCCGGCCGCTCCCCGAGGCGCGAGACGGGACCGCTGGCTGAGACCGCCGCTCGCAACCCTCCGTCGGGCCCGAAGACCGGCGCGCTCACGCTCGCGACCCCGGCCTCGCGCTCCGCTACGCTCCCGGCCCATCCTCGGCCCCTTACCGCTTCCAACTCCTCTGCTTCGATTCTGTAAGGCCGTCCCCCATCTTCTCCCCACGCGAGCAACACCTTCCCCGCCGACCCCCGCGAGAGCGGCATCACGGCTCCCACCGGCACCGAGTCTCTCAGACCCGTCGCCCGCTCCACCGAAGCTACACATACTCGGTGGTCCCCCTCCCGCACGTACAACTGCGTGCTCTCCCCGGTCACGTCCCTCAACTTCTCCAACACCGGCCGCGCCCGCTCCACTAAACCAGTCCCTGCCGCCTCGGCCCACCCCAGAAGACGCACCCCGAGCGAGTAATGTCCGTCCCTGCGTGTTACCAGATGATGCATCTCCAGCGCCGAGAGCAGCCGGTAAGCCGTCGGCCGCGATAACCCCGTCCCCTCGACCACCGCCGCCGCGCTCGCCGGGCCATCAGCCGCGAGGAACGAGAGGATCGAGACCGCCCTGTCCAAAACCCCAACCCCGCTCACCGCGTCGCTCTTGCCTTCCATCAGCCTATCTTCTATACTGTCCATATGTCGGACATTTTATCTCAATATATGAGACAAAGCTAAGGAAGCGCATGACTTCAGAGTGGAACGCTGCAGAGTACGAGGTTCTCTCCGCGCCGATGACCGGGTGGGGAGCCAACCTCATAGGGCGCGTCCTCGAGAACCGGCCGCTTAGGGGGGACGAGTCCGCTATAGACGCTGGGTGCGGGACGGGCAGGGTAACGGAGATGCTTTTGGAGCGGTTGCCCGGTGGGACCGTGCTGGCCGTGGACGCGTCGGGGGCGATGGTAGAGGCGGCGACGAGGCGTTTTGCCGGCGATAAGCGGGTGCGAGTCGAGAGGGTGGATCTCCTGCAGCTGGAGGTCGAGGAGCCGGTTGATTTAATTCTCTCTACCGCCACCTTCCACTGGATAAAGGACCACGAGAGTTTGTTTGGGCGGCTTGCGCAGGCCCTGAAGCCGGGGGGGCGGCTGGTAGCCCAGTGCGGCGGCGCGGGGAATATCTCTCGGGTGACGAGGGCGACGGAGGAGGTCATGGGGGAGGAGCGTTTCCGGAACCGCTTCGAGGGCTGGGAAGATACGAAGGAGTACGCCGATCCCGAGACGACCAGGGCGCGCCTTGAGGACGCCGGGTTCGGAGAGATACAGACCTGGCTGCACGAGGAGCCTACGAAATTTGGCTCGGTAAGCGAGCTAGCTCGCTACCTGAAGACTGTGGTTCTGCGCCTCCATCTCGAAAGGCTCCCGGAGGCGGACCAACAGCCCTTTGCGGAGGCGGTGGCCGCGAGGGTCGCGGCAGTAGAGGACCCGCCGGTCATGGACTACGTTCGTCTGAATATACTTGCGGTTCGGGGATCGGAGCAGTGAGGGCGGGTACTGGAGCCGTGTTCGACGGGGCTGCTGCTGGCTACGACTTGGCGCGCCGGCAGCTCGTCCCCCCTTTCGACGACTTCTACAGGGCGGCTGTTAGGGCGATTCCTCACGGGCGCGAGGACGATATCCGGGTATTGGACCTCGGCGCGGGCACAGGGCTCTTGAGCGCTTTTGTCGCACGGGCCTTTCCCCGGGCAAGGATCACGCTGGCGGACCTCTCGCCGCGGATGCTGGACGTGGCGCGGCAGCGCTTCGCGGACGAGCCGGGGCGGCTCGAGCTGCGCGTGATGGACTACGCGGAGGAGCCGCTCTTTGGGGAGTACGACGCCGTCGTCTCCGCGCTCTCCATCCACCACCTCGACGCAGACGAGAAGAGGGAGCTGTTCCGCAAGGTCTACGGCATCCTGGGCGAGGGTGGGATGTTCGTGAATGCGGATCAGGTGCTCGGGGAGACGCCGGAGACAGAGGCGCGCTACCGTGAGGCCTGGCTCCGGCAGGTACGCGAGAGGGGTGTGAGTGAGGAGGACCTGTCCGCCGCCCTCGTGCGGATGCGGGAGGATAAGATGTCTACCCTGGACGAGCAGAGGGCCTGGCTCGAAGAGGCCGGCTTCCGGAGAATCGGCTGCTGGTATAAAGACTACAGTTTCGCCGTATATGGCGGCTACAGGCAAGATTAGAGCTACGGAAAGGACTTTTATGAGCAGACCGAAGACGTTGGTAGAGAAGGTGTGGGAGAGGCACGTGGTGAGGAGCGTGGAGGGAGAGCCGGACCTGCTCTATGTTGACCTCCATCTGGTGCACGAGGTAACGAGCCCGCAGGCGTTCGAGGGGTTGAGGCTCGCGGGGCGTAAGGTGCGGAGGCCGGACCTCACTTATGCGACGATGGACCACAACGTTCCGACTACGGAGATAGGACTCCCCATCCGGGACGAGGTCTCGGCGAAGCAGATGGAGGCGCTGAGGGCGAACTGTGAGGAGTTCGGGATCGAGCTCAACAAGTGGGGCGCCATCGGGCAGGGCATCGTACACATCATCGGGCCGGAGATAGGCCTTACCCAGCCGGGGTTGGTGCTCGTCTGCGGCGATAGTCATACCGCGACCCACGGCGCGTTCGGCGCGCTCGCGTTCGGCATCGGCACCAGCGAGGTCGAGCACGTGCTGGCGACGCAGACGCTCCCACAACGGCCGCCGAAGACGATGGCGGTAACGGTCGAGGGCGAGCTGCCCGCCGACGTGACCGCGAAGGACCTCATGCTCGGCATCCTGCACCGCATCGGCACCGGCGGCGGGGTGGGGCACGTCATCGAGTACAGGGGCGAGGCTATACGGTCCCTCTCGATGGAGGGTCGCATGACGGTCTGCAACATGTCCATTGAAGGCGGCGCTCGCGCGGGCCTCATCGCCCCCGACGAGACGACTTACTCGTACCTCAAGGACAAGCCCTACGCCCCGAAGGGCGAGGATTGGGACCGGGCCGTCGAGGAGTGGAGTAGCTTGAGGACCGACGAGGGCGCCGTCTTCGACAAGGAGGTCGTCATCCAGGCCGAGGACCTCGTCCCGTACGTCTCCTGGGGCACCACCCCGGCCCAGACCGTCGGGCTCGACGAGAAGGTCCCCGAGCCAAAGAACGACGGGCACGAGCGGGCCTTGAAGTACATGGCGCTCACGCCGGGCGTCCCGATCCGGGAGATAGAGGTTGACACCGTCTTCCTGGGCTCCTGCACGAACGCCCGCATCGAGGATTTGCGCGCCGCCGCCGCCGTCCTCGAAGGCCAGAAGGTAAAGGAGGGCATCCGGGCGCTCGTAGTCCCCGGCTCGATGCGCGTGAAGAAGCAGGCCGAGGAGGAGGGGCTGGCCGACGTCTTTACGGAGGCCGGATTCGAGTGGCGCAACGCGGGATGCTCGATGTGCCTCGGGATGAACCCGGACATCCTCCAGCCGGGCGAGCGGTGCGCGTCTACCTCGAACCGCAACTTCGAGGGGCGGCAGGGCAAGGGCGGGCGCACCCATCTCGTCAGCCCCGCCGTGGCCGCCGCGACCGCCGTAATGGGCCGGTTCGCCTCGCCGTCCGAGCTCTGCGTCCCCGCGGAGGTGCTCTAATGCAGCCGGTCGAGCGCGTGGTTGGGAAGGCGCTCCCGCTCGGGTACTCCGACGTGGACACCGACCAGATCGTGCCGAGCGACGCCCTCAAGCGCATCGAGCGAACCGGCTTCGGGCAGTTCCTGTTCTCAGAGTGGCGCGAGGACCCGGAGTTCGTGATGAACAAGGCCGAGCACGAGGGCACGGTCATCCTGCTCGCCGGAGAGAACTTCGGCAGTGGATCCAGCAGGGAGCACGCCCCGTGGGCCTTGCAGGACTACGGGTTCGGCGCGATTATCGCCCCCTCCTTCGCCGACATCTTCAAGAACAACTGCGCGAAGATAGGATTGCTAGCGGTGGAGCTGCCCGAAGAGACCGTAAACAAGCTTCTCGACGCCGTGCGTGAGGACCCGGACACCGTCATAACCGTCGAGCTTACGGAGCGCGTCGTCACGGGCCCCAACGTGTACGAGACGTTCGAGATGGACGACTTCACCCGTCAGCGACTCATGGAGGGTCTCGACGACATCGGCGCGACGCTGACGCACGAGGAAGCTCTGGAAGCCTTCGAGAAGTCCCGCCCGACGTACCTCCCGAAAGTACTGTAGGCTTCTACTTCCCGTAAACACGAAGAGGCCCGTCGCTCAAACGCCGGGCCTCTCGCACTGATAACTAAAAGCTTGAAACCTACAAAATCGTAACCAGTACCGGGGCGACGCCGGGGCCGGTTAGCCCTATAGTCTCGGCCGCCGCCTGAGAGAGGTCGACGTCGCGGCCATCTGTGTAGGGACCCCTGTCGTTGACGGTGACCGTAACGGAGTTGCCGCCGTAGCTCACCAGGAGCTGGGTGCCCATCGGCAGGGTCTTGTGGGCGGCCGTGTAACCCTCCGGGATAAAGGGCTCGCCGCTGGCCGTCGGGAGGCCGGCGTGCGAGTAGCCGTAGTAAGAGGCCATCCAGTACTCGCCGCCCACAGAAGCGCTGTTGCCGCACCGCTGGTTCCCAAATATGTCGTACCAGATGCTGTTGGGGTTGCAGAACGCCTCGAACGCGTTCATCTTGCTCGACACGGCGAACGAGCCGACGAACAATGCCGCACCGAAGAGCGCGACTATCAATGCTTTCCTCAAACTAATTGCTGCCAAAATCTTCTCCTTCCCACGACGCCGTGCGGCCAGAACCTCCTCGCCGCAGAGCTATACGGTCTCTCTTCTCTTTACTTGCCTGCGCCGCAAGGCGGCTCCTCGGAGCCCCCCTCCGTTAGGACGGAGAGAAAGTAACAGCCTGGTAACGATAACGCAACGTGTTTGTTACTGTAATTCGGGGGAGAAAAATACTATTTTCCGCATACCTATGCCGCTTACCACCTATATGCGTACCGCATGTATATTAATATTTCTTAACGAAAAAGAGGGGTAGAAAGGTTCAATCGTCGTCTTACGAGGGGGTGCCGAGCCGGTCGGTCGGCCAGAAGCGCAGGGAGACTTTGCCGACGAGGTTCTCGTTTGGGACGGGGCCGAAGAAGCGGGAGTCATAGGAGTTGGCGTGGTTATCTCCCATGACGAAGACGTGGTCTTTGGGGACGAAGACGGGGCCGAAGGTCTCCAGGGCGGGCGTCTCTGGGGTGGCGCCTTCTTCTGTATCGAGGTAGGGTTCGTAGGGGGACCTGCCGTTCACGCGAAGGGTACCGTCTTCGATGGAGATCTCATCTCCCGGCAGCCCGATGACCCGCTTTACGGTGTCTTCATCCTTGTTCTTCCCGGTATCCTCGAAGACGACGAGGTCGCCCCGTTCGGGGTCGGAGAGGTAGTAGGCGAGCTTGTTGGTCAGCACGCGGTCGCCCACCTGCAAGGTGGGGGCCATACTCTCGGACGGCACGTGCATCGGCTCGGCCACGAAGGGCCGGACGAAGCCGAAGACCAGGTCGAAGGCGATCACCATCAACAACAGGAGTTGCAGGGTCTCCCGGCGCTTCCTGGAGGTCTTCTCCCTTTTCTCTCGCCCTTTTTTGTCGGTCGTCGAGAACCTGCCGTAGAAGCTGTCGCGCTCCCTGGTCTCCGTCGAATACCTGCTGTCTAGAATCTTGCGAGCCACGGTCGCAGAGGATACCGCACATACGCCGGGACGTCGCAAAGCGCGTCCATCATATACCGGAGTTGCCGCAGCATAGGGGTACCACGTCACGGGCGCGACAGACCTACGCCTACAAGGCGTTGCTCGGATCTCGGGTATGCGAGATCTGCTGGCGTTACTCGAGAGCAGCCAACAATCTCAGTGCTTGTACGGGTCGCTGCGGGCGTACTCCGCCATGTCCTCGGCGAGCAGATCCTTCTCGGTCGCGATGTACCGCTCGATCGCACGTCTGAACCCCGGGTGGTGGATGGCGTGCGCGCTGTACGTCAGGGACGGGAGGAAGCCGCGCGCCAGCTTGTGCTCCCCCTGCGCACCGGCCTCGAAGAGCCGAAGGCCGCGCTTGATGGCGAACTCGATCGCCTGGTAGTAGCAAAGCTCGAAGTGCAGGTTGCGCCGACCTACGGCCGCTCCCCAGTAGCGGCCGTAGAGCGTCTGGCCCTTGAAGAAGTTGAGCGCTCCCGCTATGGGGCGTCCCGCGCCATCGCGCGCGAGGACGAGTAGGATGCGGTCGCGCATCGTCCTGAAGACCTCGTCGAAGAACGGCGCGGTGAGGTACGGCATGCCCCACTTCCTGTCCAGCGTGCCCAGGTAGAACCGGTACATGATGGTCGCGTGCTCGGGGGAGAGCGCCTCCCCCCTGAGACGCTCGATCTCGAGTCCTTCGTCTGCGAGCTGGCGGCGCTCGCGCGCGACCTGGCGGCGGCGCTTGCTTACCAGAGCATCCAGGTAATCGGAGAACGTGACGTAGCCACGGTTGCGCCAGTGAAACTGCAGCGAGTGACGCACCGCGAACCCGCGCTCGGCGAACTCGTCGAGCTCCTTCTCGGGGAGGAAGAGCGCGTGTGACGAGCTGACGCGGCGTTCGTCGCCGAGTCTCTGCGCCGCGTCGAGCAAGGCGTGCGTCACCGCCGCGCGAGCTTCACTGTTCACGTCAGGCCGCACGAGGAGCTTCGGTCCGGTCGCGGGCGTGAACGGCACGGCGGCGACGAGCTTCGGGTAGTACGGGAGCCCGTGCTGTCGGTAAGCCCGCGCCCACTCCCAATCAAAGATGTACTCGCCATAGCTATCCGTCTTGAGGTAGAGGCAGAGCGCGCCGAGGACGCGGCCTGCGTCATCCTTACAGACGAGGTAGACCGGCGACCACCCGGTAGCATTTCCAATGCTGTCCGAGTGTTCGAGCGCACGAAGGAACTCGAAGTCGAAGAACGGGAAATCCGGCGGCTCTAGCGCGCGCCACGCCGCCTCGTCCACATGCTCGATACCGGAGAGCCGCTCGACCCGCATCGTGTCAGCGATCACCCTGGCGCAGGGTCGGCTTCGACGGCAGGAGACCGACGAGAGCCGTCTCCGTCGTACCGGAGAAAAGGAGGCGATCCGGTATCGAGCGGAACCGTGCGAGCCGACCTGGGTCTCTGTCCGGATCATCCCGCGGCAGCGTTCCCCAAAACAGTGTTCGTGCGCGGGTTCTCGTCTTCGGCGGGAGGGTAAAGGCCTGGCGCGTTTCTTCGGGGACAAGCCCTTCACCGAGATCGTAATGCCGCCGGGTGTCGCAACGCCTGAAGCGCTCGACCTCGGTAGCCGGAACCCGCTCGTCGGGGGCATAAAGGCCGAGGAGTCCGCTGATACGCGAGGCCTCGAAAACAGGTTTCGATGCTCCACGCCTGCTCCTCGCGTCCACGTAGGCGAGTACTTGTTGTCTGGTGGAAGCCGTAAGCGACTCCTCTGTGCGGCGTTAGGGACGACTACGGGTATTCTACTCGCACTCGTCCTCAGCTTATCCTAGTATCCCAACCAAGAAGCTAGAAGGGTCCCAGTGTGTAACCCAAGGTCGTCGCCTGGGGACGCGCGTTTCTGTCGCCTCAGCTAGCAGGGTACGGAGCTATCGGATCAACGCCGAGCTTGCAAGATTTTAGGGACCTCTGCGCCGTAGACATCGAACCAGACTAGGCTTCGGTTTGTTCGTGTTAGCATAAGGTCATTCATGCTGAAGAGAAGTGAAGGTTACCCGGCACGATCTATTAGTAAGAAAGGAGAACGTTAGATGGCGCTAACGAAAGGAACCGGTCCGTTCGGTGAGAGACACGGTGGTGAGTTCAACTTCGACACCTCGGTGCTGAAGGCTCACACCCTGTACTTCGAGGACTGCCCCAAGCGGGTGCGGGCGGTCTTCAACGGCGAGACCGTCGCCGACAGCCGGCGGGTGAAGATATTACACGAGACCGGCCACTTGCCCATCTATTACTTCCCGGAAGAAGACCTTCGCCACGACCTCCTCGAAGAGAGTGACCGCGTTACCCACTGCCCGTTCAAGGGTGATGCCGCCTACTGGTCTGTGAAGGTCGGGGACCGGGTGGCCGAAGACGCTGTGTGGGGCTACCCGGAGCCTCTGGAGGAGGCCCCGCCCATCTCAGGCTACGTTGCCTTCTATCCCGGCGCGATGGACAAATGGCTGGAAGAAGACGAGGAGACCATCGGCCATCCTCATGATCCATACCACCGGGTGGACGTGCTCGAGAGCTCGCGGCACGCCAGGGTCAGGGTCAACGGCGAGGTTGTAGCCGAAACCGATAGGCCGAAGATCCTCTTCGAGACCAGCCTGCCGCCACGCTACTACTTTCCTCCGGAGGACGTGCGTACGGAGCTCCTCGTCGAGAGCGATACGAAGACCGTCTGCCCGTACAAGGGCGTCGGGTCGCACTGGTCGGTGGCGGTGGGCGGCGAGCGCGTCGAGGACGCCGTGTGGGGGTACCCAGAGCCCCTGCCGGAGGCCCAGAAGGTCGAAGGACACTTCTGCTTCTACGACGACAGAGTGGAGTTGGAGGTCGACGGGGAGAGGCAAGGGTAGCGCGGGGACGGGGCGCACTACCGACGGACGGGCCTACGCAAGCGGCGGCTCATATCTCAAGCTTCGTGGTGTAGCGTGAGAAGCGTAGTTGTAGCCGAATCTTGGCAGAAGAACCGTCCGGAGCGCACAGCTCAGACCCCTTGAGTCGAATACGCCTAGGCAGGCTCGTTGGCGATCTCTAGCAGGGTTTCGACGACCTTCTCGAGCGAGATGATCCTTGTCTTGACCTGCGTCTTCACCGGGTACGGCGTGGCCGAGCTTCGCGGCAGCCGCATCCGGCAGAGGGCGCGCAGGCTCATCCGTATCGCCGATCCCGATTTTCGAGACGAGATCGAGCGTGGGGCGGAGAAACGGGCTACCTCTGAGACTCCGCGAGCGGATATCGTTCTGGGGAAAGGAGAGAGGTATGGATCTGGGACTCAACGGCAAGGTTGCCATCGTAACGGCCGGGAGTAAGGGAATCGGAAAGGCAGTCGCAGAGGAGTTGGCCAGAGAAGGGGCGAACGTCTCGATCTGCGCGAGGGGTAAGGAGGACCTGGGGAGAGCAGCGGACGAGATCCGGGGGCACGGGACGGAGGTGTTGAGCATCCCGGCCGACGTTACGAGCGCGGAAGACGTGCGGGTAGTCGTGGAAGATACGGTTCAAAAGCTCGGCCGTCTCGACATTCTGGTGAATAACGCCGGCGGCATCGTGCCCGATCACTCCGTAGATACTTCCGACGAGGAGTGGCGGTACGCTATAGATCTCAACCTGAGCAGCGCCATCCGCTTTACCCGGGCAGTAGTTCCGCACATGCGCGAAGCCGGCGGCGGTCGCATAATCAACAATGCCTCCGTTAGCGCCCACACTGCGATGGTGGGCGGCTTCGCTACTTACCAGGCCACCAAGGCCGCGATGCTCGCCTTCTCGAAGAGCATGGCCATGGACCTTGCCCCCGACAACATCCTGGTGAACTGCGTGTGCCCGGCCCTCATCCTCACGCCCCTGTGGGAGAAGGCGGCGGACTCCCTGATCCCGAAGATGGGCGAGACTCGGGAAGAAGTGCTGCAAAAACTCGCCGATCAGTGGCTGGTCATCAAACGCTGCGGAAGGCCTGAAGAGGTAGCCGCGCTCGTGGCTTTCCTGGCTTCAGAGCGAGCATCTTTCATAACCGGCAGCGCCTACGACGTGGATGGCGGTTTCACAAAATCGCTCTAATGCTGAAAGGAGGGACAGACCCAGCTAGTAGCGGGTCGCCGGTGGGATTCACAGTCGGTAGACTAAAGGTTATGAGCGATTTCGAAGCGACGGTTCGGGAACGCGCCTTGATCCTGACGGACGGCGGGATCGAGACGCGCGTAATGTTCGAGACCGATATCCCGCTCCCCCCGCACGTCCAGGTGGCCGCCCTCGTTACCGACCCAACCGGCGGACCGGTGCTACGCCGGATCTACGGAAGCTATATCGACGCCGCCCGCTCGTTCGGCTTGCCGGTGATTATTGGCACCCCGACCTTCCGGGCCAACCTCAACTTCGTCCGCCAGGCGGGGCTCGGTGACGCTAAGGCGGTCCAGCTCCTGAATGCCGACGCGGCGGCGATGCACCGCGAGATCCGGGACGGCTCGAACTACGGGCCGGTATACGTCGCCGGGGTAATAGGACCGAGCGGCGACGCCTACCTTCCCGAGGAGTCCTTGTCCGCGCGGCAGGCCCGCGAGTACCACGGCCTCCAGGCCGGGGCGCTGGCCCGGTCGGGCGTGGACTTTCTGTACGCGCCGACCTTTCCAGCGGTCGAGGAGGCTCTCGGTGCGGCCATGGCGATGGGCGACACCGGCCTGCCGTACGTGGTCAGCTTCGTGCTCGAACGGGACGGGCGGGTGCTCGACGGCACGCCGCTGCACGAGGCCGTCGAACGCATAGACGCCGCGGCTTCACCGGCGCCGCTCTTCTACTCGATCAGCTGCGTCCACCCTTCCATCGCCGCCACGGCTCTGCGGGACGAGGCCATATTCTCGGACCTCGTCGCCCGACGGCTGAAAGAGTTCAAGGCCAACGCCTCCCCTCTAAGTCCCGAGGAGCTGGTCAAGCTCGACCACCCCGAAGGCGACGATCCCGAACGCTTTGCCGCCGAGATGTGGGAGATTCACGAAGACTTCGGCCTGCGCGTCCTCGGCGGTTGCTGCGGCACCGATGATCGCCACATGCGGGCGCTCGCCGACCGGATGGTGGACAGAAGATGAGCTTGAGGGAGGCAGCCGTCTCCAGGACTTTTATCCAGGGGATGCCGAAGGCGGAGCTACACATCCATATCGAGGGTTCTCTGGAGCCCGAGCTAATGTTCGAGATCGCCGGGCGCAACGGGGTCTCTCTCCGGTACGCCTCCGTGGAGGAGGCGCGCCGGGCCTACGACTTCAGCGATCTTCAATCTTTTCTGGACCTGTACTACGAAGGCATGCAGGTGCTTCTGAACGAGCGAGACTTCTACGACTTGACTTGGGCCTACCTGCAGAGAGCCTCGGCCCAGAACGTGCGTCACGCGGAGATATTCTTCGACCCCCAGGCACACACCGACAGAGGGGTGCCGTTCGAGACGGTGATCACGGGCATCCGCCGCGCCCTGGAAGACGGCGAGCAGCAATTGGGCATCTCTTCGGAGTTGATAATGTGTTTTCTGCGGCATCTCAGTGCGGAGGCGGCGATGGAGACCTTGCACAGCTCGCTACCGTTCTGGAAGTGGATCGTGGCGGTCGGGCTCGACTCCTCCGAGGTCGGACATCCGCCGGAGGACTTCAAGGCAGTGTTCGACGAAGCGCGGAAGCACGGTCTGCTAACGGTCGCCCACGCCGGCGAAGAGGGGCCGCCGGAGTACATCTGGCAGGCCCTCGACGACCTCAAGGTGGCCCGCATAGATCACGGCGTTCGTTGCGTAGAGGATCCCAAGCTCGTAGAGAGGCTGAGAGAAGAGCAGATACCCCTGACCGTGTGTCCGCTCTCCAACGTCAAGCTACGCGTCTTCGATTCCATCCAGGACCACGACCTGAAGCGGATGCTGGATCTCGGTCTGTGCGTAACCGTGAACTCCGACGACCCGGCGTACTTCGGCGGCTACATCGACGAGAACTTTGAGGCCGCCCGTGAAGGGCTCGGCCTCTCCCGGGACGACATCTACCGGTTGGTAAAGAACTCGTTCCAGGCTTCTTTCCTGAGCGCGGCGAAAAAACAACGGCTGTTGAGAGAGTTGGACGACTACTTCGCGTCCCGCTTGACCGGGCGTCTCCGATAACCTCGCCCGTGCCCCGCACTCTCCTCTCGCGCGTGGTAACCCTTGCCCGCCGCTCTCGGAGCCGGTAGTGTGATCCCTGGACGGGCGCGGTAAGAGCGCCCCTGTGGAGGAGGGAGAAGAGTGGCGCCCGGGATCGGCGGCGTGGAAGAGCTACACCAGTACAACCTGAACCTGTATCCCAACGAGGCTTCGGGGCTGCTCGCGATCGAGAACGAGAAGCTGCTCGCGGAGCACGGCTGGGACAAGGCGTTCTGGGCATGCCTCGACGAGGGAGAGGTCACCGACTGCATAGCGCTCGTCGGCCACAAGAGCGGCACCGGTTTCGACCTCGAATCCGACTGGGAGATAGCACGCCTGCACGCGATCGCCGTAGGGGACACCAAGACCACCGAGGACGCAGAGGCCCTCACCCGCAAGGACGGCTACGTCTACGTCGTAGGGTCCCACTTCGGCAAGAAGGTTGGACCTCTACAGCCCAAGCGCAGCTTCGTCGCCCGCTTCGACGAGGCGGAGATTCTCAACGCCGTCGCCGACCCGGCCGCCGAGATAGAGGTGGCCCGCCCGAGCTTCGTCCTCCACCGCGTCATCAACGACGCCTTCGAGGAGCACGGCGTAGACCTGATCCCGCTCGGCAAGGAGTGCCGCGAGGCGTTTATCGAGGAGACCATCAAGGTCGGTGAGGAGAAGGGGAAGAAGTGGGCCGGCCTCGTGCGCGAGGGCGACTGGCCGCTCAACATCGAGGGCGCGACCTTCCGCCCCGGCGGCTCCCTCCTGATCGGGCTGCGCTTCCCCATGTCCGCCGACGGCCGTCCCATCCTCGTGGACGTAGAAGGCATCGAACGCCTCTTCGAAGGGGGCGACTCGAAGCCGGAGGTAAAGGGCTTCTGGACCGTGGACGCCGTGGGCCGTGAGGGGGAGTTGGCGGGTTTCCGCGACCTCACTTTCGTCGGCGACGAGCTACACGCCGTCACCGGCGACGTGGACAGCTCCCAGTCGGAGAGCCTCCTCATCAAGTATTACCCCGGCGGCCGCAACACCGTTTCGACCCACTGGCGCGTCATTCTCCCGGAGGATCGGGGCTACGGAGATCTAGACGCCACCCCCGTGCGCGAGTTCCCCGGCCTCCCGCGCGTCGAGGGCATCGCTGGTACTGAAGACGGCCGCTTCTTCTACGTCGTGGACGAGGACGAAGGAGTGCTTCTGCGGCTTACCCGGCTGCTGGTGGATTAACCAACTACTTAGTTTGCCTTTTCTGATGTGCCTAAAGTGATGCTGCGTCTTCGAGGATCTCGTCGGCGTGGGTCTCGGGAGAGACCTCGGGGTAGACCTTCGCTATCTTCCCTTCAGGATCTAGCAGGAAGGTGACGCGGTTGGCGTAGCCTCGCTCGCCGAGCACTCCTAGCGCTTCCGATGCGCGGCCGTCTTTGTCGGTGAGGAGCGGGAAGTTGAGGTCGTGCTTCTCGCGGAACCGGCGGTGCGACTCGGGGGAGTCGAGCGAGACGCCATAGACCTTTATGTTCGCCTCTTCGTAATCGGGCATGCGGTCGCGGAAGGCGCAGGCCTCCCTGGTGCAGCCGGGGGTATCATCCTTAGGGTAGAAGTAGAGGACGGTCTTGCTGCCCTTTAGCTGACCGGCCCGTAGCTTCTCGCCGCCCTCGGTGATGAACTCGACGTCGGGGAGCTTGCTGCTCTCTGGTATGGTCGTCATCTTGGTCCTTTCGTAAGGTGTCTTATGTTGCTGGTCGTGAGTTTATGTCCTACGGGGGCGGCGGGCCGGTCTTTGGGCTCTCAGAACGAACTTGGCCGGTGCCCTCCTTTGCAGATTTCGGGAGGAGCGAGAGCTTGGCGGCGGGGATCAGGGCGAGAATGAGGAGACCTATGACCATGAAGACGAGACCGGGCCAATCCCCGTAATCGTAGGCGATGCCGCCGGCGGAGCCGCCGACGCTGGAGCCGAGGTAGTAGCAGAGCAGGTAAAGCGCGGAGGCCTGGGCCCTCGCGGTGAGCGCCCTCTGGCCGACCCAGCCGCTGGCGATGGAGTGGGCGCCGAAGAAGCCGAAGGTCAGGACCGCAATGCCCGCGATGATCGCGATCAGGCTACTCGCGAGCGTCAGGCCGACCCCGACCAGCATGAGCGCCATCCCGATCCACAACGCCTTGGCGCGCCCGAGACGGTCGGCGAGACGGCCCATCCAGGCAGAGCTGAAGGTGCCGACGAGGTACAGGACGAAGATCCAACCGACCTCCGTCTGGCTCAGCCCGTAGGGCGCCCCG